>CAYHFJ010000030.1:0-26322 GCA_964355885.1 uncultured Flavobacteriales bacterium | reverse complement strand
CACCACTACCGGAAATGGATATTTTGATTCATGGTCATTCGACTGGGAGTTTCAGAATCTTCCGGGTACCGGTATATTTCCACCGATAGCTAATTATTATCTTCCGGATACATTTCAAACAATTGTGACCGGCATAGCTTGTCTGGATAATGTAATTACAGTAGGAAATTATTATAACACAGACAGGCATCTCGATATTAATGGTACGCTTCAAATTTCAACCGGTGACGAGCCGGGAAATCTGGCGTCAAACAGTAGCAGAGGACCAACCAGAGATGGAAGAATAAAGCCGGATATTTCCGCACCGGGGCATCATATTATTTCTTGTGCTGTGCTTACACAGATACCGGGAATGATTGCGGCTCAACCTTATAAAGTGGCACAAGGTGGATATCATATTACAGGTGGAGGAACATCAGCTTCTGCACCGGTCGTTGCAGGAATTGCCGCCCTATATCTTGAACAAAACCCTGCATCCGATTGGCAGGATGTGAAAAATGCAATTATAAACTGCGCTGCACTGGATGCTTTTACCTGGGGGCCTCAACCCAACAATGCATGGGGCTATGGCAAAGCGGATGCTTTTGGAGTTCTGTCTGTGTGTGGTTTTGTGAATGTATCAAACATTGACGGGTATTCTATCCAGCCAAAAGTTTATCCCAATCCTACATCAGGTCGCTTAAACATCAAACTAAACTCCAATGATATCGCTTTTCCTGTTCACCTGGAAATCATTGAACCTACGGGAAAACTGATGAGATCTCTGGAGATTAATTCTAATGAATTTCTGGTTGACATGTCAGTGTTCTCAAATGGAATTTATTTCCTAAGGTATAATGATCAAAAAGGCAATATTGGCAATGAATCCATAATTGTCCATAGATATTAATCAGCGGATTTCTTTCATCTTTCAATATTGTACCTGAATGAATAATTACCGGGAATGTGCCCTGCTTTTTTTTACTTTTGATGAAAATTAATTTATGACAGTTCGTTTTCCGGCAGATGAAATTCAGAAGGTGAAAAAATTACTCGCGACACCTCGAAGGATAGTTATAACCACCCATCATCGTCCTGATGGTGATGCAATGGGATCATCATTGGCATTATTTAATTACCTTCAGATAAAGGGACATTCTGTTTCCGTTATTACCCCAAGTGACTATCCGGATTTTTTGCATTGGCTACCCGGTAATGATGAAGTGATTAATTTTGAATTCGCTGCAAAGAAGTCTAAAGTTCTAATAGCGGAGTCGGAGATTATTTTTTGCCTGGACTACAATGCGCTAAACAGGACAGAAAAAATGGAATCCGTCCTGAGTACCAGCCGGGCAAACAAAATTTTAATTGATCATCACTTATTTCCAGAGCAGGTATTTTCCCATACATTTTCGTATCCATCCGCTTCATCTACCAGTGAACTCATCTTTCAATTTATAGATGTAATGGGTGATGTGAAGATGATCAATAAGTCTATCGCGGAGTGTATTTATTGCGGTATAATGACAGATACAAATTCTTTCAGATATTCAAGTATGAGTGCTGAAACGCACAGGATTATCGCTTCACTTATGGAAGCCGGGGCAGAGAATTTCAGGATACATGAACGGGTATATGACTCTTCCACGGAAAACAGGTTGCGTTTATTGGGCTATTCTCTTAAGGAGAAATTATGTGTGCTGAATGAATATAGGACAGCCTATATCGGACTGACTGCAGCCGAATTGAAAATGTTTAATTTCAAATCAGGTGACACTGAAGGCTTGGTTAATTATGCTCTGAGTATTGAAGGAATAATACTTGCTGTTTTCTTTTCCGAGAATGATGGTATGGTGAAAATTTCATTTCGTTCGAAAGGTGATTTTTCAGTTCAGGAACTATCTTCTAAATATTTTTCTGGTGGCGGACATCGTAATGCGTCCGGTGGGCGCTCTGATTCGACTCTTGACGAGGCAATTAAAAAGTTTTTGGATTTACTTCCGGATTATCAGACAATGTTATTGAAGGGATGATGATAAATTTTTATAATTCGCTTGCTAAGCTCCTGTATGTACTTCGAATTGGAATATTATTATTTTTTGTATTTTCATGTAAAGAGGGAAGGCAAGCTGTTGTTGTGGATGAAAGTAAAATGAATGAACTATTGCTGCAGGCAAATAAAAATCTTATTCACTTTGAAACGAATGCAATCGATAGCTTTGTTCTCAGCCACTCTTTCAATATGGAAGTCACCGGATCGGGCCTTCGGTATGAGATAATAAAAAAGGAGAATGGAAGAAAACCAAAAGTGGGCGATGAGCTTATGATTCGATACAAGTCATGGCTGCTCGATGGTACTTTATGTGAAGAGACTCAAGAGAACATCCCACAAATTTTAATATTAGGTAAAGGGGTACAAATAAAGGGTGTAGAGGAGATGCTTTTATTAATGTCAGCAGGTGAAACTGCCCGCATGATTGTCCCAGCTCATCTGGCCTATGGAATGCGTGGTGACGGAAAAATAATACCTCCTCAGTCGAGTTTATATTATGAAATTAATTTGATAGCAATTAAAGAATGAGAAAACTTGTATTATTTCAATGGTTGATTTATTGTTCTATTCCCTTTTTTATAATCGCGTGTAAACAGGGAAAAGAGTATGTTACTGATTCTGGTTTTAAGTACCGGCTTTACACCGAAAATAAAGGAGCGAAACCTCAGATTGGAGACTATGTAACTATTGAATTGGTTTATCGGACTTCCGATTCTGTTTTGTTTGATTCCCGAATCAATAAAACTCAGATGAGATTCAAGTTAGAACAAATTCCCTTCAAAGGATCGTATGAAGAGGGCTTGACTTACTTGTCTGAAGGTGACAGTGCAACATTTTATGTGCCTGCCGATTCACTTTATAATTATTATTACAGGAATTCACATGAAAAATTGGATCAGAGTGCTACTGTATTCAAACCTGGTTCTTTTCTTCTTTTTGACATAAAACTTTTAGCGATACAGGATTATGTGGTTGCGGAACAGGATCAAATGATGAAATTGAGTGAGGCGGAGAAAACGGAGAAAGAAAATTTAATCAGGTTTCTGGAAGGGAAAAGTTTTCTGAATTCAATCGATAGTGGCCAATATTTTTTTAAGCATCTACAAAAAGGAAATGGCAAGCCTGTAAGCAAGGGAAAATTTGTGACAGTGAAATACACCGGAAAATTTTTAGATGGAAAAATATTTGACTACGCTGGGAATCCGGTAAAGCCCTTCACTTTCAGAGTAGGATCCGGTGATGTGATTAAAGGCTGGGAGTATGCCATCGCTGGTCTGCGTCAAGGGGACAGAATAGAACTTCTGTTGCCATCAAAAAACGCTTACGGGGCAGAAGGTCTATTAGATGCAGCTTCCGGTTCTTTACTCATTCCACCAATGACTACGCTATGGTACGATCTGGAAATTTTGAATGTTAATGATACGTTGCAACTTGTTAAAAAATAAGCATGGTTCAGATACCAAGCAAAAAAATACACGGTTTTTTTTGAAAGTTCGGAGTATTCTTTTTCCAGTTCTTGATCTGCTTCGTTCTCACACTCTCATTTTGTCCTGTTAATTCACAGGCAATGCAAAGTTTTGAGTCATCATTCAAGGAACTGAATAAATCCTCCAGTAATTGCATGTTTCTATAAGGTGTTTCGATAAATATCTGAGTTTGTCCTGTCTTTAATACGATTTTTTCAAGTTCCCTGATTCTTTGTTGTCTTTGTTTTGGTTCGCGTGGCAGGTAACCATGAAAACAAAAAGACTGCCCGTTGAAGCCACTCGCCATGAGGGATAGTAAGATGCTGGAAGGGCCAACAAATGGAACGACATGAAATCCATTTTCATGTGCCAAGCTGACCAGTGCGCTTCCAGGGTCAGCAACACCGGGGCATCCTGCTTCTGATAATAAGCCAATGTCTATCCCGTCTTTTAAAAGCTGAACGATTGTCGGGAGATCTTCCTGTGTACTGTGTTCATTAAGAAGATGGAAAATAAAATCTGCTTGTGGAACCGGACTTTGAATCCTTTTTAAAAAACGTCTGGCAGTTTTTTCTTCTTCAACTACAAAGTAATGAAGTTTATGTGTCGTTTTAATAACGGAGTCCGGTAACACTGTGAAGTTATCATCGGTTAAAAAGGTTGGTATTAAATATAAGGTTCCAGGCATTTTAAAATTTATTAAGATAAGCTTCTACAGCCTCTTCAAGAAGATGAAAAACGTTTTCAAACCCATCATCACCACCAAACCATGGATCAGGAACATTTTTATTCTTATATTCTATTTTGAGGATTTAGGATATTTTAATTCTTATTCTCAGGAGCAGGTGTACATCTGCCCTTTATTGAATACACAAATCGCTTTTCCTATGAGTGATTTATTCAGGAAGGGATTGTTTTTGGATTTTGATACAATATCCGATTCCTGAACTGTCCAGGTTTTATTGAAATCGAAGAGGCTCAAGTTTGCAGGCGTGTTTTCCCGGATAACAGATTCTGGTAAGCCTAAAATATTTCGAGGTCCGTTTGTAAATTTTTCAAGAATCTGTTCTTTGCTAAGATGATTTCTCAAGGCTGTGTAGGCAGCCGCAAATGCGGTCTCTAAACCCTCCGCCCCAAAATTCGCGAGATCAAATTCCTTTTTTTTATTTTCTACATCTTCCGGAAGATGATCTGAACATATTGCATCGATACTGCCATCCTTTAAGCCTTCGATCAAGGCTGAAATGTCTTCCGGTCCTCGTAATGGAGGCATCACCTTAAAGTTAGTATCAAAGTGAATCAATTCGGAGTCATCCAATGCGATATTCAGAACTGAAACGTCCGCTGTAACTTTTATTCCTTTTCTTTTTGCTTCACGAATTAATTCAACAGACTTCCTTGTTGAGATAGTGGAAAAATGAATCCCGGCTCCTGCATATTCTGCAAGAAAAAGATCTCTGCTGATCATGATTTCTTCTGTAATGTGAGGGATGCCCTTCAATCCAAGATGAGTACTGGTTATTCCTTCATGCATTTGTCCCTTGGGAGAAATTGTATTATCATAAGGGAATGAAAATATTTTTCCGCTAAAATTCCTGGCATAAAGTAATGCGCGAAGCATCAATCCGGCATCCTGAACTGTTTTTTTTTCATCCGTAAACACTTTTGCACCTGCATTGTACATATCATACATCTCACTAAGGTCTTTGCCCTCGTGGTTGAAAGATAATGTTCCAGCAGGCAAAACGTCTACTAATTGATTTTGGGTTCGGTTAATAATAAATTCTACAGCAGAACGCGTGTGAACCGGTGGATTTGATGATGGCATGCATAACACTCCGGTAAAACCACCTTGCATAGCTGCATGACAACCTGAGATCAGGTCTTCTTTATGTTCATAGCCCGGTTCCATGAGATTTACGTGTAAGTCGATGCATCCCGGGGTAAGATGTTTATCCTTTCCATTTATCATTTGGTCACATTCGTCCTTGATTGTTCCGGGATCACTGATTTTATGGATCATTCCATTCATGAGGAGAACATCCTTGCATTTTCCATTGAAAGTAGATCCAGGCGAAAGAATGCTTACCTCTTGAATAAGAATTTTCATATGACTTGATGTTTTACTGACACAGGATTATAAAACCGGAGTAATAGAATTTCCAGTGCGAGGAAAAAGAGCGCAAGCACTATAAAATATTTCCACAACCTTGTTCCTTCCTCTAGTTGTGTGAGAGCCTTCGTAAGACTCCCGGAATCCGCTTCAACCAGTGCAATTCTTGTATTTCCGTTTTTGGAAATAAGTTCCTCTATTTCTGTATTTGTGTAACATGATAGGTTTGATTCATTCCTGTCATAGTTGAATGCCTGTACAGTAATTAGCCGTTTATCTTCAAGCAAAGAGTAGTTCCCTGCCTGACGAACCTGATCTCTTACTGACAGTATCCAGATATTGGCGATCATTTTATTTTCAGGTATAATGTCAAATTTCAGATCATCATTTGTAAGGTGTACAACCTGATCATTTGAAACGAGGGTGTCTTGAGGTACTATAAATTCATTGTCTTTACCAATTATCGATGGAGGCTGAATTCTTGAACCACCCTGTATTGCTGCTTTGAGCATCACAGGGACAAACAATGCATGACGCTGAAAATTGCTGAATTCTTCCTGAAGAGGTACACTCAAAGTAAAGACCTGTCCGCGTCCGGATTCTGTGAAACCAAGGAATGTATTGCCATTTTGAAATTTGAGAAGTGCAATTTCAGGAATTCTTGAATTTTTACCCAGTGTAAAATACTGCCTGACCAGTGGTAAATCTAAGTTGTCCGGGAGGCGCTTTCCTTTTTCAAATACATCTGAAAACAATGGGTGGGTACTTTCAATTTTGAAGATTTTTTCCTGATTGGGATTTAAATTCAGAAAAATATTTGCGTTCAGATCTTGAAACAGTGACTGATAACTTTGTAAATCGGCTGTTGCAGCCGGAATTATGAACAAGACCCCTCCACGTTTTACATAGCGTTGAAGTTCCTGTTCAAGTCCTGAAGAAATTTTATCAACTTCATTCAGGATAATGAGTTGTTGTGTTGAAAAGGAGGAGTAATCTACTTGGGAACTTGGAATTGCCCGATATGAAAAGTAAGGATCATTTCCATACAGACTTTTAAGAAATCGGTCGTCCTGATTGCCATTGATGGAAAGCACCTGAATATTCGAGCGGATATTAAAATTAAAGTAATAGTCATCATCGAAGATGACCGGGTAGTCAGTAATATTTAAATGAGCCCTCTGCCAGCCGCTTCCATCAGGGGTGAATATTAATTTTGCCACAGTAGAGGAGTTGGCAGGAATATTTACGCTACCCAATGCTTTTTGAATTCCATTAACGGTAAGTTTTAGCGGTACGTTTTCGACGCTTTTATCACCCGAATTTTTTAGCTGAACAACGAGTTCCGCGGAAGTTTTTATTTGTATGAACGGAGTGCTTAAAAATGCTGTGTCTATTGAAACATTCTGAAGCCCTGTTGATTCTATTTGGATAAGCCGAATATTCAGTTGGCTGTCCGGTTGGAGTTGCTCAATATTGCTGATTGACTTTTGAAAATCAGATATGAGATAGGAGGTTGGAGAAGACTCCTCTTCGGTTGTTTTTTCAATGATACAATCAGATTGTCTGGCAACTACTTCCTTTAGATTTCGGACTGAGGATCCGGGTTTTACATCTTCCAGCTCTTGTAAAAATTCTTCTCGGTTTAATAACCGTTGATGCTTTGCTTCAAAGTCATTCGTCAATAATTGAAACTGATCAGACACTTTGTAGGCTGATACAATTTCTCTTGCTTTCTGTTTTGCTTCATCTAACAATGCGCCGTTTTTCCCCTGTGCATCCATACTGAAAGAATTATCTATATAGACACTCACTTTTCTGTTTGCTTTGACTTTATTTTGTAAAGCAGAAGGAAAATAAGGTTGTGCGAAAGCAAGAACAAGACAGGCAATGGCTAGCATTCTGGTCAGGAGTACAAGCAAATGCTTGAGCTTCGATCTTGAACGGGTATCCTGTTTGATTTCACGCAAAAACCGGACGTTCGTAAAATACAGTTTCTTAAACCGTCGGAAATTAAAAAGATGTATGATAATAGGGATCGCCAGCGCAAAAAGGGCGAAAAGGAATTCAGGATAGATGAAACTCATTGCCGGCAAATATACGGATTCAAAATTTCTCAAACACGCCTTATCCAAAAAGCGCGTAATCAAATTTTACAGGTTCATTGGGGTCAAAACGGCGAAGTTGGGTTGTTAATTCTTCCACAACTTGCCAATCATCCTGTTTTCTATTGAGCAGACCAAGCTTGCGGGCTACCCGGCCGGAATGAATATCAAGAGGACAAAGCAGGGCGGAGGCCGGAATATTTTTCCAGATCCCTAAATCTACCATTTCCGGGTCTTTCCGAACCATCCATCTCAGAAACATATTAAGCCTTTTCGCGGCTGAGCTCTGTTTCTTCTAAAAATGCCTGAAGATCAGCTGCACTCGTTCTTCACATTCTCCAAAAGAAATGAATGTGAATTACAACATCATTCGCAAGACAATCAGGCTACATATAAAGAGCACAGAAAGGTCAACGAGTACGTACTTAATTTTTGAGAAGGTCATCTTATTTTGATTTTATACTGGTTAAACTGAAGAAATTGAATGATTTCATAAGAATGCTTTACCCATTACGCATGAATGTAAGTTCTGCGCTTCTTAAACTCTCCTCCGTGAATGATAGAGAACACATTTCCCATCTGATTAAGAAGATTTTTTTCCATGTTCTGCAGTACACTTTCCGGACTTCTTGTACCGTATGTGACACTGAATGGAGAAACTTCTGCTGTAACATTTTGACTGTTGTGAACGATTTCCATGATATTGTTTTTTTTGGTTTGGTTATTTTACTCTGGTTAATAATTGCTATTTGTCAGTTTATAAATTCACGCAATTGAAAGGCATCAAGAGGTTTTATAAGGTATCGAACCACGGATGGATTCATTAATACTCTGTGTTTTTCGTCAAGATCCGGAAGACTTGTGAGGACAATGATTTTGCATTTGTTTTTTATAAAATCAGACATACTCTCAAACTCCTCTATGAAATTGAGTTTTTTCAGGGACTTCATATGCAGGTTTATAAAAATCAATTCCGGAACATCACTCAGTCTTTCAACATTGTGGAGTTTGTGAATCAATGAGTGTGGATCTGACTCCAGAATAATATCTTTTGCTACGAAGCAGGCACGAAGCATTGTTTCTGTAATCTGAAATTCAGTTGTGTTTTCATCAATGACAATCGCTCGTCGAAATCGTGGTGTTGGCCGGAGATCTGGAATCTCAACGACGGTGTTGTGTTTTTTGGCTTTCATGGTCTGGGTGTTTCAGTTAGATTGATGATTCAAAAATACCCCCAATACCATCCCCGAAAAAGGGACAAAATATAAATAAATGGACATCCGTACTGCATCTTAAAAGATGAGCCGGATGCCTAATTTGAGAGAAATAGTATGGTGTATGCTATTTCGAGATTTTACGTTCGTTTTACTCCAAATTCAAATGTGTTTAATGTTAATAATTGAATATCAATTGAATATGATATTTTCAAGAGATAATTTTGCGTGTTTTAAAAAATACCCCAATATTTGTCTGATGAGACATTAAGGTTATGCCTCTCCTTCTGGATTCGGGTCAATTGTAATTACGATATTATCTTCCCCATTAGTCCCGGTATCCCCTGAACCAAAAATGGATTGATACTCCTTGTCGCCACCAAGTTCTTCGTACTTACCATCGGCTCTGATAATGTCCATGGTTTTTGCATCAAGTTCTGGCAAACTTGATGGATCCTCGAGTTGAAAACCCAGAGATAGCAATAGGGCAATAATGAATTCTAGCATGTTTTATATAGGATTATATTCAATCAATAATAAGCCCTGCATAAGACCGGAATTGATCAAAAAGACATGATTTCTTGCATTGTAAGAGAAAACTATTTTTTACCCGAAACAAAAAATGAATAGTCTGAATTATCTGAAGGCAATCCTGCACAGCCTCAAACCGGAGGAGCTTACTTCCCTCGAGAAGTTTGTCTTATTTCAGGTGAATCCGGAGGAAGCCCGGTTTTCAAAAAGTGTTCAGCTTATTAAATTAATTCTGGCGGAAGAAAATTACTCCGCCAATGATATTCAGAAAACCATTTATGGAAAGGAAAACTATACGGCTTTTAATAAGCTGGTAAACCGCTTAAAGGATAAAACATTGGAAGTTTTATTATTTGATTCTAACCTTCAGCGAGGCTATTACTCCGAACGAAGCAAAACTTTATTTGAATTGAGAAAGAAGATGCTTCAAATCGACCTGCTAATATTAAAAGGAATGAGGAATAACATTCTGGATGATTTAAATCTTGTAATTAAAAAGTCAGATGAACTTGAAATTTACGATGTATTAGTCCAAGCATTATACTCAAAGCAACGATTTTATGGACTGGATATGGGAGCTAAGAAAGCTTCTCAGTTAAAAACACAAATCCGATTAGCTGAGCTAAAGTGGTCTTCACTTAATGCATCTCAATCAAAATTTAATGAAACAATTTCTAAAATCTCAAGTGCTTCAAGTTTTGAATCCTACAAATTAAATCTATTTGAGACTTTAGAATTCTTGGAAGTTGAATTTAAGAAAACTTCCACACCAACAATAGGTTATTATTACCATTTATTACTAGTTGAAAAAATGCAAATCGAAAAAAAGTATAATGAAGCCTCTATCTGCTTAAATCAATTATTTGATTTAATTCAGGTCAACAAATCTGTGTATAGTGAGTACCGAATGGGTTCAACAGCATTGAATATCGCGAATAATTTTATTTTTGAGAAGAGACTTGATGTTTCCATGGTGAATCTCGAAGTGGCTAGATCATACTTTGTAAACCAGCCTCTAAACCTTTCTATTCTGAATGAAATAGAGTTTTTTAATTTGTTTTATCAGGGTAAACTGGAGGATGCTGATCAGGCACTCAGATCTCTGGTGAAGTATAGCCGCTCTGTAAATTCTCCTTTATTATTAAATAAGCGGCTTTTCTTTAAGGGTTGTGTAGAATTTATAAATGGAAATTATGTAGGTGCTTTGGAAACTTTGCTGGCATGCGCCGAGATTGACAAAGACAAAGAGGGCTGGAATATCCTGAAGAAAATTATGATCACGCTCTGTAGAATTGAGCTTGAGGAATATGAATCTGTTGATTTAAAATTGAGTAGTCTGGACAAGTTTATAAAAAGGATTTTGAAGACAAAAAGTATCAGACCCCGGTATCTGATTATCATCAGAATTTTGAGAAAGCTGATCAATGAGAATTTTAATTATTCCACAGTATATGTGAGTCGAAAAAAGTATTTTGATCTTTTTAAAGCTGACCTCAAAGATCACGGATGGGAGATAAAGAGTCCGGAATTGGTAATCTTTGAAGAATGGTTTAAAGCTAAGATGTACAAAAAACCATATAATCATGTTGAAATTATGAAAGAAAAGTTTTCACCTGCATCATAAAAAAACCTGATTATCTTAGGTTGTAAGGGTCAGTGAGGATGCCTTCCTTGGGAGCTTGAAATTTCTACATAGTCAAATTTATTGTTCGTTATTAGTCTTAGTCTCCTATGGAGTTTGCGACTCAAAGGAAAGGGAGGAAAAGGCTGCAATTCTAACTCCGACCGACACATTTCTAATTCTGCCATTTGTTCAAGACTCATTCCCTATTCGCATTTACAGAGAAGATCTGGAGTTGTCGGCTAACTTTAGCGTGGCTAAAAATTCACATAATGACAAACCATCTGCTTTACAGTTTGCCGAACGTTATGACCTTGGATTGCGTTTGCCAAAAATAAATAGTTACTGGGATATATCGATTCATTCAGAAATTGGCTATAAGTATTTTCTGGATAGTCTGTGGCAGCTAACCGATGATGTTCTAAATATTTCTGTTTTTAGATTGGGTTCCGGGAAGACCAAGTTTAAATATACTTATTCATTGCAGATTAATACTGCGGTTTTACCCTCCTATAAGATAAAAAGGACTGGGAAAGATTCATATTTTACATTGCGTTCAGGTGGATTTTTTGATCCCGGGGATATTCAGATAGCCTACGGATTTTCCTGGAGGTTTTGGGATTATTGCCTATTGAACGTATCACTTGCGACAATCAAACTCCAGTCCGTTTCAATATATGAAACTCCGGATTCAGGTAATGAGTATGGTCAGTTTCGTAAGAAATGGAATTTGGATTATGGCTTTAGTTTAAGCACCCGAATCAGTCATCAACTTTCAAAGCGTTTGCGGTGGGACAATCAGACTCGCCTTTTTTTGAATTCACTCGATAAAAAGACAATAAGACTTGATATGAATAATCAATTGAGGTATAAACTTATGGACTTTTTGAGTATTTCGGCTTGCACCAGGTTAAATTATTTGCCTGCAATAAACAATAAGCTTCAGCTCTATCAGGAATTCCGATTAGGATTTGAATGGATATTAAGTCCATTGAACTGAGCAGAATTGAAGTTTAACCTGTTCTCATCCACTGTTTTAACCGGCTCTCTTCAGGTAGACTTGTTGATTATTGGCTCAGAAGCAATCGATAAATTGCTTTGTCCCTGATACTTAAATTCCATAAGTTCAAATACTTCTCTTGGACTCATTTCATGGATGACACAAATTCTGAAGAAGTTCTTCATGGTTATGTTTTGTCCATTTTCCCATCGCCAATAGGCTGTACGGTTTAGGTTGTTTTCATAACTGAAAAGTTCAGCTGATTTAAAACCTTTGCTCAAGCGTAATCTTCGAATAATAATACCAAGGTCAATCAGCATTTCATCTTTTGGGTGTTTTTTTGTGCTCATAATTTTATGGGTTTAATTTATGGCATAAAAGTATCCGGGCATATTGCTTTGAGTTTGGAAAAAGCTTAGATTGCCTTGACAAATGGAATATTTCATTTATGCTGAACCGGAGAGAATAATGAACGCTCAATAGGACAATTGGCTCTTCATATTTACAATTAGTCTTAATAAATTTGCACCTGGAAATGAAAGAGTTCGAAGATTTTAGAAAAATTGTTGGGAAACTTACTGAAGAAGAATACCAATTACAATTGGAAAAACGCCGCATTAGAGATGGTCAACTGCCTCATTTTGTTAAACTATTAAAATTTGTAAGGGAGACATTTGAGCCACATGTAATGGAAGCTCAAGTTCACATTTATGGTGAGCTAAAAGATGGTGCTTTTAAACAACTAGTGTATAGATCTAAGGAAAAACTCCTCGATTCTTGGTTGTCAACTGATTCTATTACTAAAAGCTTCTATTATGATGAAAGAGCAAAGGAAATTATTGTATTAAGAAAGCAACTGATTCATTTTGATTTATTAAATCTACGTGGATTGAATGAACAATCCTTGACTCTAATAAATAAGATTGTTCAAAAAGCAAAATTGTATGAATATTTTGATGTTTTGGTATTTGCACTTTATAAACGACTCAGACTTAGTGCAAACCTTTCAACGCTTGAAGAATATCAAAGGCAGATTAAAGAAATTGAATTTTATGAAGATTGTAGAATGGTATTTCATAAAATGGAACTTTATCATAAACGATTTTATTTACACCTTAATACCAAGATTGAAAATAATGAGAAAATACAGAAAATTGAAAAGATAATTGCAGAAGCGGAAACAGATTGCATACGTACAAATTCCAAAACCATAAGATATTATTTGTTGCTTTTTAAAGCAGCACGGTATGAACTAATTGATCAACCAGAGGCAAGTTGCAATACATGGCACGAATTAATTAAATTGGTTTCTTCGAGTAAGTATCTTAAATCTACACACGGTCTTGGGGCTGCTTACCATAACTTATCAAGAACCTGTTTAATATTATATGATTTCGAGGGCTCAAAACTTGCAGTAAAAAGGGGCTACCAGTTGACCAAGTTTTTTGACCCTGTTGCAAGCTCTATGTATAATTTTCTGTTTTTAGGTGGTTTTTATCAGGGAGATATTAGGATTATTCAGACTAACATTGAAATTCTTATTAACTTCCTTTACTCCGGCCTCATCGTCCACTACTTCGCAGCTACAGTCCGATATTACAATGCTTGTATAAAATTTCTTCAAGAGGATTATACATCATCGTATTTACTTCTTAATGATGTAAAAGCACTGGAGCGAGACAAAGAGTCATGGAACATTGCGATTCGTGTTTTATCTATTATGAATCAAATTGAACTTGAAAAATTTGAGATAGCGGACAATCTGATAGAAAATTTAAGAAAGCATCATGAGCGTGTACGTAAAACTCTTCCTGTTACAAAGAGAGACGAAAAAATCATTAAGATACTGATCGCTTTATCTCATCACAGTTATCGTTTCCGGAGAACATACAGGGAGAAAGCGGAAGCCTTTAACTTATTGGAATCCCTTGATAAGGAGTATCGTTGGAAGATTTTAAGTCCAGAGATGATCGTTTTTCATGAATGGTTCAAGGCTAAGAAGGACGATAGGAAATACAACCATTTCGAGGTGATGCCGGCTATGAAGAATAAGTATTCCAAGCTTCACAAAGCCTTTGTACCTTTGGCGGAAGATGCCGAAATTACTTGATAAGCAGACATTTTTAAAGCAACTGGAGCAGCCCGGGAAATTGCTGCTCGATGCCCGGAGCCCAAAGGAGTATTTGCATGCGCATATCCCATCCGCTTTCAATGTTCCCCTGCTCAATGATGAGCAGCGGGAGAAAGTAGGCATAACCTATAAGAATGATGGGAGGGATGCAGCTGTCATCAAAGGTTTTGAACTGGTAGGTCCGCATTTTGCCGGGATTATAAAGCAGGTTAAGGCCATGGGAGAAGATAAGGAACTTCTCATTTACTGCTGGCGTGGCGGGATGCGTTCGGGTATTTTGTCCTGGTTATTGAGTACTGCCGGATTCAAAGTCACGCTTCTTGAAGGTGGCTATAAAAGTTACAGATCCTTAGTACTTGAAACGCTGGAGATCCGCCGGAAAATAATAGTGCTGGGAGGAAAAACCGGTTCAGGTAAGACTGAACTGTTGAAGCACCTTGAAAATTGCGGTGAACAGATTATTGATCTGGAAAAACTTGCTGAACATAAAGGAAGTTCATTTGGTGCCTTAGGCCAGAAGCCTCAGCCTACAAACGAACATTTTGAGAATTTACTTTTCAGAGATTTAGTAAAGCTGGATATAAACAGAGATGTATGGGTGGAGAATGAAAGCCGTTCAATTGGGAGCGTAAAAATTCCGGATGCTCTGTTTGACCAAATGAAGAATGCTCATTTATTGGCAGTTGATATTCCATTGGAGATTCGGAAGGAACGTATCCTGAAAGAGTATGGAAGTTTTCCGTTAAGTCAGTTGAAAGAGTGTACAACCCGGTTGGAAAGACGTTTAGGAGGTCTACGTCTCAAACTCTGTGTGCAGGCACTGGAAGAAGATCGTAAATGGGACTGGTTAGATTATTTGTTGGAATATTATGACGAGACTTATTCTTATGGAATGTCACTTCGTGAAAGTTCCAAATGTATTATTCTTGAATTGAATGATGCGGAATTTTATTCAGATTTTGCAAAACGAATCAAAGAAATAAAAGTTAAATTTTTACAAACTGTAAATTCATGAATCACACAGAAGTTGAGACGAAAATAAGATTGACACAATTTAGTCACGGTGCCGGTTGTGGTTGCAAAATTTCTCCTGCTGTATTGGATGAAATTTTAAAGGGACACATGCCACAGGAATCCTTTCCTCAATTATTGGTTGGTTCAGAATCAAAAGATGATGCAGCTATTCTTGATATCGGCAATAGCGAATGTCTTATCAGCACTACTGATTTTTTCATGCCAATCGTCGACGATCCATTTGATTTTGGCCGCATTTCCGCTGCAAATGCAATCAGTGATATATACGCAATGGGTGGGAAGCCTGTGTTAGCTTTAGCCATCCTTGGATTTCCTGTGGAAAAGATTCCTTCCTCGGTGGCCCGGGAAATTATCGCCGGAGCGAAATCCATTTGCAAAGAAGCCGACATTCCTCTGGCCGGTGGTCATAGTATTGATAGTCCTGAGCCAATTTTTGGTTTGTCAGTGAATGGTCTGGTGAAGAAAAAAAATATTCGTCGTAACAATACAGCCAAGGCAGGGGACTTGCTATTTATTAGCAAATCTCTCGGTACCGGCATTATGGCGACTGCATTGAAACGGGGAAAGATCAGTGAGAAGGATTTGAAAAACGCTGTGGATCAAATGGTCAGATTAAACAAAGAAGGTTTTAAGTTAGCGGAATATGAAGAAGTACATGCCATGACTGACGTTACCGGTTTCGGTTTGCTGGGACACCTCATCGAAATGTGCGAAGGCAGTAAACTTTCCGCAGAAATTAATTTCAGTGATATTCCCTTGATGGATGGTCTCAGTTTTTATACAGATCAATTAATTATTCCTGATAGTACGTACAGAAACTGGAACGCTTTTGAAAAGAAAGTCCATGGGATAAGCGGTCCGGCCTTTATGCCTCTTTGCGATCCACAGACAAGTGGTGGATTACTTGTTTCAGTAGATCCTTCTTTTGAAAATGAAATGAAAAAAATCAGTGATGTGTTTGGAAAACCTATCGGAAAAATGATTCACAAAGGAGAGTTTACTGTGATGGTTAATGAAAGTTGATTTCAAATATTGTTTTGAAGTGACGAAGAAAAGAAATATGTTGAATCTCGAGCATTTTTACCAAAAACAGCAAGTACTTTTTACTGGAAAAGAATTTTTCCGATTTTAATCGGTTTGCCTTTATCCAGAATTGAATAGTAATAAATTCCGGAAGCTAATTTGCTCCTGGGAATCGATGTTTCACCTGCTTGAATATTGTGAATGCGATGCAGTTGTCCATCCGGACCGTACAATCTAAATTCAAGTGACGATTGCGCGGAGGCATCAGCTAACCGAATGTGAATATTGTCAGTCGCGGGATTTGGAAAAAGAAGAAGTCCGTCTAAGTTTTCAACCAAACTGATATCAGTCGTACTGTCAGGAATGTATTCCCAAAGATCATTCTGACAATTATATAAACTGTCACTTCCAAGGCCGACATAAGCGCGATTATTTAAAACGAATGTGCAATTATTTACTGTTGCGGCACCTGGGTAATCTGCCATTCTGTTCCAACTGTTTAAAACAGGATCATAACGCCACATATCAAATTGAGGCAGGGTATTCGTACCACATAGAATATATCCTTTACCAAAGAGAGAAAAGCCACCGGCATTTGAACGGGTTTGTCCCGGTAAATCCGCGACTTGTGCCCAAACGTCTGTGGAGGTATTGTATTTCCATAAATCTTTTTTATAATCCTGACTGTAATCGTAACCGGTTCCAAAAAATATCGATGAGTTTGCATTAATACTAAAAGCAATTCCCCATCGCCGACCGATAAGAGTGAAATCTGTCGCGTTCGCGAAATTTTTTCTGATCGTCCAGCTCGTATCAGCTGAGGGATCAAACTGCCAGCATTGCTTTACATATGATGTTGTTCCGTCATAACCACAAATTATGTAGGCCTTTCCATCACTTACAGCAACGGCCGCATCTCTTCTTCCTTTGCTGCTGGCAATGCGGTAAAGACCCAGATCTTGTTGCGGATTCCAGGAATTACTCTGTGGATCATACTTCCAAAGATCTTTTTTGTAGCCAGCACCATCATAACCGAAACCAATAAAGCCTGCCGAATCAATTCCAAATCCTGTCGCTCCCATTCTCGGAGTACCGGCAAAATCGGCAAGTTGAGTCCAGCTGTCCGTCACCTGATTATATTCCCAAAAATCATTCAGTGAAATCCCGCTGCTATCCTGACCTGTTCCGATATATGCTTTGTTGAGTACAGAAAAACTCACAGCTGCTGTACGTGCAGGTCCATTAAAATCTGCTTTCTGTATCCAGGAATTTAATCCTTGTGACTGAAGTTCTGAGTGGATTAGAAAAACAAGGAATAGCGAAAGGAAAGAATGTAGATATTTTGTAAACTGCATTGTGTTTGATGTTTTTTTGGAAGGTGTGAATAATTAATTTATAAAAGGGATTAAAATCGTAATGTGCCATCGGTCATTACTAATTTTCTGTCAGCCATATTAGCCAGTTCTTCATTATGTGTAACTATAACGAATGTCTGCCCAAATTTATCGCGCAACTCGAAAAATAATTTATGGAGAGATCGTGCAGCTTGAGAATCAAGATTGCCTGATGGCTCGTCAGCAAAAATTACAGCAGGATTATTAACGAGAGATCTGCATACTGCCACCCGTTGCTGTTCTCCTCCACTAAGTTCGGAAGGTCGATGATCTTTACGATGCTCGAGATTCAACAAAGTCAATAACTCAATAGCTCTGGAATGTGCCTGAGATTTGGATTGCTTTGCTATCCAGGCCGGCATCATGATATTTTCAATTGCGGTAAACTCAGGTAAGAGATGGTGCGACTGAAATACAAATCCGATTTTCCGGTTTCTGAATTCAGCGAGTTTTTTTTGTTTCAGCCTGGATATTTCGACCTCACCAATCCAGACTTTTCCCTCGTCTGCGGAATCAAGCGATCCAAGAATGTGTAATAAGGTGCTTTTGCCTGCGCCTGAAGCACCCACAATAGAAACAATCTCTGATTTTTTAATTTCCAGATTGATTCCTTTAAGTACTTCCAGATTTTCGTAAGATTTCTTTACTCCTTCCGCTTTGATCATAAAAACAGGAGTTTAAATCTCCTGTACGAAAGTAATCAATCCCAATGAATGAACATAAGATTCATAATCTCAGCCTTTTTTCCTTCGAATGGATAGATAATCCAGATAATATAATATTTTCAGGGAGATTGAGTTTATCTGTGCTTCATCAATGCTGCTGCTGAAATTCCGGAAATATCCGTGCCGGGCCTCTGTAACATCCTTCAGGATTTGATTTTTATAAGTGACAAGAAAAAAGCTTCCCGGAGCAAACTGCCAATTGTAAACCAGGTCGGCCGTGATATAATTGGAACTGAAGTTTTCATTCCCACCCCAGAAATATTCTGTGATGCCTCCATCGTCTCTAAGCAGGTAGAATTGCGAATATTCCCCCTGTGACCAGTAATGACGTGCCGAAAGCGAAAGCGACATATCATTTTTAAAGAGGTACCTCGTAGTGAGAGTATTAGTGATTGTGGTAATATCTCTTTGTCCAAATACAGGTTGATCGCTATCATTCTCTTTGAAATTTACAAAGCCAAGGTCATTGTCATACTTATCATAATAGTAACTAAGCGTGACAGACCATTTGTTACTAATCCGTAGTCGGGGAATGATATAATATCCAAGAGAAGTATAGCCGATGGCATTGCCCAGGTTGCCTCGTGCGCCAAAATCAAGTGCCAGTTTTCTATTGTAGTTTGTTGTTATGTTTATTGATCCCCAATGATACAAGGGATTGCGAAAGTACAAACCTTCAACTCTGGGTTCATAGTAATCTCTTCCTCTTGCTAAACTGGTTCCAAAATCGGAATAAAGGGACCAGTTAGAATTAAACAGGAGGAAAAAATTTGTACCGCCTTCCACATTTGTCTGGCGGTTATGATCACTAAGCCTTCCTTGTCTGTTAATCCAGAAACTTAGATTGCCATATTTGAAATATTTCCAGAATGGATTGAATTTATATAAAGTGTAATACACATTTGCTGTAGAGTAGTCATGTGTGAAATTATAGCCCATATCATTTTTGTCGTACTTTTTGTCGGAAACTTCATAAGAAATTCCGTACTGAGAATTTCCTTTTATTTTATGAATACCTGAAGAATATTGATTCCCGACAGAAACATTTTTTGTTGCGATCATATTAGATTGATCGATACTGTTTTCATAAACTCTGCTCATCGAATAATTTGCGTTTACCCTATAAGTGTTCTTTTTATTTTCGAGTGACACAGCCGCCGAACTTACATTCGCGTCCCGACTGTCTCCTTCACGCATGACATTTGTGTTAGCAAAAAATACTTTTGAATTATTTTTTAACTGCTGATCCAAGACCAAAATATTGAAATTACTCAAAGGTTCTGTTTCTATTTTGCGCGTTCCCCCGTCGGCTCTCTGAATGGTTGCATAAGTTGTGTTGGTGACAGCATTCAGTATGCCTAATCCCAACCCCTGATCCGTTCTCCCGGAAACTTTGGTAGCATTGATTAAACGTGCCTTGTCGGGATTGTGTTCTATTCTTTCACCTTCCTCCAATAAGTCAGGGATGTCGTAGAATAGCCCGGGTATTTTTCCTATTCTTCTTGAATAGAATAAATTTCCTTTGGAAAATAAATCAGTTCCTTCCTTAAAGAAAGGCCTCCGTTCTTCATAAATTGTTTCAAAAGCTGTGAGATTTTTTACCTTATTATCACTTTGTACCTGACTGAAATCGGGGAGAAGAGTTACGTCCAAAGTAAACCTTTCATCAAGACCAAGTTTTAGATCGGCTCCCCCTGAATAAGAGTAAGAATTCTCATATCCATCAATACCTTCATTTGTGTAAACAGGACTATTTTCAGCATATACTGATAAATATGGAGTGAGAGATAACCTTAAAGGTGGGGTTATCCCACTCATTCCTTCCAATGTTCCCCAGTACATCATACGGTTCTGAACTTCTTTTGGAGTCAGCGACCATTGATCATATTCCCGGTTACGGCGAATGAGTCTGGCAAATTGCAAGCCCCACACTTGCATATCTTTTGCGGGAAATCGTATGGCAGAATAGGGGATTCTCATTTCAAGACTCCAGCCATCATTTCGGATTTGGGTTGCACTTTGCCACACCGCATCGAATGAAAGATCATCATTGTAAGACTCACTTTGTACACCTGAAACGGTTACCTCAAAGACATAACCGGTCTGTCTTGTATTGTATGGGTCTATTCCTAATCTGAAGGCATCAGAATTTATTGAGCCCCCTTCATCACGATTTCCTAATTCCTGAAGTACACTGTCCGGTGAAGTATCATAAAGCATGGCACAAACATAAAGATTGGCATTGTCATACATCAGTCTCACAACGGACCTTTGAGAAACCGCTAATCCTTCCGAAGGTTCAAGTTGAATAAAATTGTCTGCAATTTGAGCTTTCTCCCAGGCGGCTTCTTCTAAAATGCCATCAATCTTTAGAACAGATTCGAGTCGGGTTGCAAGGTAGATTTTTTTTACCTCGTCTGTTGGATTACAAAACACAAGAGCCGATCTAGTAATAAAACTAACTAGCAGAATATAGCTGCGCATAGATGAGGAAGAATTTAAACAAACTTAGGAAAGATCCGTATTTCTGTGGGTTAATGAAACGTTAAAGCTGATTTTATATTCTTGGTTAATAGATTTTTTGTGCCATTTGAAGAGAAAGTAAGCAGATAAACTCCGATCTCCGGACTCTTTGCACGAAGTATTTCGCGCATAAGCAGACATGGTGCGCGACACACTATCATTTGAAAAAAAGGAGAAGAAAAAAAACATGCTCTCCTGGAATGAAAAGTGCTTTTTATTCAGGCAAGTCTCTGTCAGACCCCAAAAAATTCATTCGGAGTGACTATGTATTATCTGTTTAGGGGAATGAAGCAATCCACAAGATTTCTTCGGAAATTAAGCGATATTCAGGGTGATCAATTCCAGCTTGAATTATTAAAGATACTCGTTACAAAAAGAAACAACTTATGAAAACACTAAGAATCTCCAAACACTTAATTCATTTTAATGATCTTCTTAGTAATGCTTCTGTTTTTCCCCTCGCACTTTAAAAAGTAAATTCCATCCCTCAGCTGACTCAGGTCAATATAAAGCTTATCTGTCATCTGATGTTCTGATACTACGGCACCGAAAGTATTTAATATGCTCATGTGGAACACATTTCCCTGTACCCTTTTGAATGGGAATAAAAAAAACTTAGCAATAATTGGCTAAGCTTTTTAGATGTTTTCTTTAATTTTGAAATAAATTTATCAGTTCATTTTTATGATTTTCTTAATTAGATTTCTATGTTTATCATTATATTTAATAAAATAAATTCCATCGGATAGAATTGATAAATCAATTACTTGACTTTCTTTGACTGCGTTTTCAAACAAGATATCGCCAAGTGTATTCATGACGATAATCTTTCCTTTCAGCGAAGCGGGAAATTTAAGGGTAATAGAATTGCGGAATGGATTTGGGAAAATTCCAAAGTCTTCATTAAAGTAAATATCAGAAACAGATACCGGGATATCCGTTAGTTTTACCGCCCAATAATCTTCTGATCCATGGTTTCCGCTCACATCTCCACTGTTTGAATCTGTATAACCAACCATCATCCAACTCTGTGGTCCGGCATCAATTAATCCTGAATTCCAATCAGCTCCTCCTCCCCCGTAACATTTGCTCCACTCCAATTGCCCGGTTTGATTAATTTTAGCAAGATAGAAATCTGCGCTACCATGATTTCCACTTACATCTCTATCGGTAGATAGGACACTAGCCCCAACAAGATAGGTTGAATCAGTAAGCAAGACAACTGATGTGCCAACATCATAATTTGTACCCCCTAATGATTTTTCCCATTCTAAAATTCCAAACTGGTCTGTTTTAACTATCCAAATATCCGCATAAATTGAATCGTGACGAAAACTAACATCTCCGTCTACTGATCCTGCCATTCCTACTAAAATAAAACCACTATCGAGAGTTTGCTTTAAGGAGTAACCTTGATCTTCATCGCTACCTCCAAAACAATTGTTCCATAGAATATTACCATTTCTGTCAAGCCTTACCAGCCAATAATCTTTATAGCCGTGATTACACGTGACATCTCCACCTATTGAATTTGTCACTGCAAGGAAAGCATAACCACTATCAAATGTTTGTATAATAGAATGCACTACTTCGTCTCCCATACTTCCATAGTTTTTTGACCATTGTATATTTCCGACAGAATCTAACTTTACAACCCATGCATCAGTTGTTTGCCCACCAGGTGGCGGGTTCGGTCTATGATTACCCGGTACGTCACCATCAGTTGAGTATGCATAGCCGGCCATAACAAAACTCGAATCGAAAGTGGGAATAATGCTGAATGCAAATTCACCCTTACTCCCTCCATAACATCTTTTCCAGAGTAGATTTCCTAAGGAATCTAATTTTACAACCCAAGCATCCCATTCAGGGATACCAGGAATAACGTGATTACCTGTTACATCTCCGTCTGATGACCCTGTATAGCCACATGAAATACTTCCTCCATCCCGCGTTGGCGCAATTGAATAAGCAGCATCATCCTCCGTACCACCGAAGCAACTTTGCCACAAGAGATTTCCTAGGCTGTCGGTTTTAACAATCCAAAAATCCTGACAAACGCCGAATGAACAGACTCCCGGGTGTAGTCCAGTAACCTGACCATTTGTAGAATTGGAACTGCCGGCGATGGTAAACCCTCCATTCCTATTCATTATCACCCCACCAGAATTCTCAGATTCTGAACCACCAAAGGATTTCTGTAATTCAATTCGAGGCTGGCAAAAAATTGAATTCGTTAGTATGAATGCCAAAAAAAACAGACAGTACTTCATTGTCTTATCTTATTATATCAATTATGGGTCTTTATTATTTTTGCTGTATTCTGGTCGAAATTAGACTTGATGTAATATACCCCTGTTGGAAGATTTTGCATATTTATGATATGATCTTCGCTTTCTATCAAATAATGTTGTACTACTTTTCCCATTATATTATAAATATAGACATTTTCGCCAACTTGAGCATTAACAACGTGAACATAATTGCTCGAGGGTATAGGATAGACATAAAAATCTGATTCGATATTTTTTTTAGAAGATAACCTTGGTGATGGCACCACGTTGCAATCCCATATAGGTGGATGTAAGTAATAATATGGAGCTTCAGTTGCGGGAGGGTTCACAGGAGGAAATATAGCTATCGAAGGAAAGGTAAATGTGGGATCTAGATAAGGGCTAACGATGCATGGAACAAGAAGTGGTGGAGTGTATGAGACATCCGTGTAACCATCAGGTTCAAAATTATTGCAAAATCCAAAAGTTCCTGGAGGGGCTGCCTGATCACAATATCCATTACCATCCGCACGAGGTAAGTTGAGAGTGCTTGTCACACCATTTGAAAGACAAGCATCTCCCCACCAACATGTTTTTATTCTATATAAACCAGTAGAAAAAACACAATAACAAAGTGGTTCATTATGAGGTGTGAATGTTTTATTATTATCGGTGATATTAACGTTCACACATGAGAGTAGTTGTCGATTATAAAGTGAAAATGGATTATTACCAATTGTACTGCTTATTACAATAAAAAAGCAGGTGAAGTTAGACGTAGTGTGATCCATTTCAACAAGCCATTAAATTCCAATCTCCGAATTCTAAATGAGATCATGCTAAACAAGATGGAAAGTAGTTTTCATAAACAGTTCTTATTAGGAAAAGGATTTTCATTCGGAGTACATACTCATGTTGCTGCCTTTGAAGGGAAGAATCAGTATGCTGTATATCATTTTATTGTTATACCAATTGAAAACGATCAAATTAAAATAGTTAAGAATGATTGACATTACGACGATCCAAGCAAACCCTATTCCAATGGCCCTTCGTGACCTACAGAATTTGAATAGTACATTACTCCAAAAAAATAAAATCATGGAAAGTGCCCTAATATTTATTGGAGTTATTTTGATAGTGACAATAGCTTACAAAACCCATAAACCGAAAATTCATAATGAGGAAAGATGAAGCGTGAAATAATTTTTAAGATTTAATAGGCCTTGCAAAATGCAGCAATGCAATCAAAATGCTGTCTTAGTCCTCTATTAACTGGACATTTTTTCTAAAAAGGTTTGCTACTATATCCTGGCAATCCTGTTCGCCTGTTAAGCGAAAGTAGGCTGTTTCGTTTGACTTGTCAAGGCTATACGGAGCGGACTCTGCGCACGTGCTTACTCCGGCGCATTTTCAAGACATGAAGAAACGTTGGGAAAAGGGATCTTCTACCCTTCCTCCTTCACCCGAAATTTTGCAGGTCCGAATTTATTTTTTTTTATTTTTTTCTGGCCTCGTGTTTACACGGAATTGCATTTTTTTTATTTTTCCCAAGAAATTAAAAGGGCTTATAACAACCCGTGTTAACACGGATCGAATAAGCGCCGTAGATATGCAAAAATAATTTCTTAGCTAAAAATATAAGCGCATCTTAAGCGCCTCCTGTTGAAAATTGGTGTTAAACCATGTAAACACGAATTACAACAGGGAATTTCTTTCCTTAAGTCTTGCAGGCGTGTTAACGCTGGTTCAATTTAAGCCACTTTCAGCATTAGACAAAGCGCCCATACTGAATTTAAGCCCAAAAATAAGCGCATATAAAGCGGTACCGGTGAAAACACTGTCTGAACCGGGATTCTTGGGATTCATGGGATTATTGAGAATTGATTGTTCCTTGTCTGAATTTGTCTTGAACATCAAAATTTACAACCGAAAAATAAAAAAGCACTTTCTATACTCTGAATATTCTCCTATTAATCATTAAAAAAAATGAAACTCAATTCACGCTCTCATAAATCCAATTAATCCCAAGAATCCCAGTCCAGACAAGAGTGAGGCAATACCCTCATTCCACCTTCATCACCCGCTCCGAAAAAATACCCTTCATACTTTTCAGCTGGAGCACATACACACCAATACTCAAATCAGAAACATCCATCGAATACTCTCCTACCTTCAGTTCCTTCTCAAAAACGATTTTCCCTTGCATATTAAAAAGCGTTGCTTGAATGGATTTTCCATGGGTAAAATCTTCCTTCTGATAAATATTGATCCAATGCTTCACCGGGTTGGGACTTATTGTGAATGGATTGCTCTTTCCTTCATTTTCAGAAATACCGGTGTTTAAAGTATCACAAATACTTCCAACAACCGGCCCAAGGTTGTAATTGACCATATTTGGTAAACCATAGGTCGTACGGCCTCCATTGAGGTATAAATAATTGCTGCGGTAATTACATCCCGGGCCAACTACATCGGGATTTAAGATGACATCGATGTTTTGAGTATAAACCGTGTTTGAATTAATACCGCTTCCGTTTCCTTTGGCGACATAAATCTTGTTGTCTACACCTAATAACATATGCCCGTAGGTAACATAATGCAGCAAGCCAGTGTCGGGATAAATATTGATGGTTTGCTTACTGGCGCTGATATCGGGTGCGGTCAGATCATACTGGTAAACGTATTTATTGGGATACGGATAAACATTGCTGACATACAGCACATTTTCATTGGCGGAAAATGTACAACCTAGATAACTGTTTTCGTAAGAAAAAACAGTTGTACCAATTTGCCGGTAATTAGTAATATCACCGCTGCACCGATCAAAATCCATGATGCTAATGTTGGCATAAGCACCAACGGACACCAGTTTATTCCCACTCCTCGAAAAATAGGATGTTCCATAATATTCATCCTTTGGTTTCGGATTACCTGTTGCCTGCTTGTAAGGTCCATATATACCATCCGGTTTTATCAGGTATTTCAGGTATTCATCCTGATCCCACCTTTGGACTATCAGCCACCAGTCTCTTCCATTTGCGTGTTTAACGGCAGTGGTTCTATCGGTTAAACTATCTGTCCAAAATTTATTGTTTTTACTTATTACAGCACCCAAGCCATTATCTTGTGTCATGTCCAC
>CAYHFJ010000029.1:0-26683 GCA_964355885.1 uncultured Flavobacteriales bacterium | reverse complement strand
CCTTTTGCGCTGTCAGTTTATACCAGTTTCCTTCAAGATACATTCCAAACTCATGCAAGCCCGCAGGTTTGAAAATAATTTTTCCTTTGTTCTCAACGTTAAACTTTTTGCTGATGCCGCTTAAAAATTGTTCGCCACTCAAACCGTTTAAGTCTTTAACTACCCGGTTATAATCCATAATCGCCAGTTGGTCATCCGGAAAATGGACGGCGAGAAAATAATTATATGCTTCTTTTCCTGTGTGATTTTTATTTTCCTTACGCAGATCTTTTCCAACAAGTGCCGCAGCGGCAGTCCGGTGGTGACCATCGGCTACATAGGTATTCAGCTTTTTGAATTCTGAAACGATCTGTTGTATTATTTTCTCATCCCTGATTACCCATAGGGTGTGACCTATACCCTCATCAGCAATAAAATCGTATTCAGGCTGACCTTTTATAACCTCTTCAACTATCTTGTCCAGCACTGCAACTTTTGGATAAGCAAAAAATACAGGTTCATAGTTTAACATACTGACACGTACATGTTTTTTGCGATCTTCTTCCTTATCCGGACGTGTGAGTTCATGCTTTTTAATTACATCGTTGAAATAATCTTCGATAGCTGCCGCGGCAACAATGCCATATTGTTTTCTGCCATTCATCGTTTGTGCATAAATGTATAGGCAATCTTTATCATCTTGGAAAAAGACTCCATCCTTCAACATTTTCGAAAAATTTTCTTTTCCCTTAAGGTAAATTTCGGGAGCATAATGATCAAAATCTTCAGGGAAATCGATCTCCGGTTTTATCACATGATAAAATGAAAGCGGATTTCCTTCAGCTTCCTTTTTTGCTTCCAGATCATTCAGAACATCATAAGGTTTTGAAGCAATCTTTGTTGCAAATTCTTTTTTCGGACGGATACCCTTGAAAGGTCTTATTGTGGCCATATTATTTCTATGTATTTCTTGTCAGGTAAATTAACTGAGTTTCAGAATTTCTTCAATTGCACCGGTGACCTCCATCATATCTTCAATTGTCAATTCTCCCATGTGAGCGATGCGAAATGTTTTGTCTTTCAGTTCTCCATATCCGTTTGAAATGACCATCCCTCTTTCAGCCAGCTCATTGTTTAGTTTGGAAACACTAATCTTCCGGGTATTGTCAATGCATGTTACCGTAAGAGATTCAAATCCGGGAGCACTATATGTTCGGAAAAAATGATTCGCCCAATTGATGGTGAACTCTCCTGTTTCAATATGTCGGATAAAGCGATTTTCAATTCCTTCTTTCAGGATACGATCCATCTGAAAATCCAAAGCAAACAAATGGGAGAGAGAAGGCGTGCAATGATACTGATGATCTTTCTGGTCAATAAATTTTAGCATCGTTTTAAAGTCGAGATAATATCCTCTTTCTCCGACTATATTAAAACGTTCTTCTGCCTTGGATGAAACAGATGCCAGTGCAAGACCTGGTGGAAGAGCCAGTGCTTTTTGTGAGGAACTGATACAGATATCTATACCCAGACGATCTACTTCAAGCCGGATTCCACCTAAAGAGCTTACCGCGTCAACCATCCATACTACATCGGGATAACGTGAAATTACCGTTGCAATAGATTCAATAGGATTGGTCATCCCAACTGATGTCTCGTTATGTGTAATCGCTACTGTATCGTACTTACCGGTCTTTAGATATTTTTCTACTGTCTCAGGTAAGGTAGGTTGCCCCGGAGTTTCCTCGTGAAGATCGGCATCGATACCATTGAGTTTGGCTAATTCATACCATCGTTTTCCAAAGGCTCCAATCGAAAAGACTATTGCCTTTTTTTTAGTGGCACTTCGAATTGCACCTTCCATTAATCCGGTGCCGGATGAGGTGCTGAATACGATCTTGTTTCTGGTAAACATGAGTTCACGCATTTTTTCCGTAATCCTTCTCTGTAGCGCACTTGCTTCCTTCGAACGATGGCCTATCATTGGAGTGCTCATTTTGGCGAGGACATCCGGATGAACCTGCGTTGGCCCCGGGATAAACAGTTTCTTTATTTCCATAGAATATTCCTGATTTCAGGGCTGCAAAGATACTAAAGAGCCATTGGATAAGCGAATGAGCGATTAATTGAGACTATAGTGCTAATTCTCATTCTCTCCAAATGGTTTAGGCACATCTTTTCTCGGTTTCCAGGTGGAACGTATATCAATATCATTCAATAGTAACCAGCGTCCTGATTTGAATTTAAATGCATCGTAACTTCCATCCGGCCCACCGGGGATTGAACTTTCAGTTCCACCGGGATTTGTAAGGTGATCAAATACGATCAACTTCTTTCTTTCTTCATACCGGAGACCCATCGTAATTTGTGCCAGGAAAGTAAAAATCACACGGTTACGGAATACTTTTCCTGTTTTGAATAATGGGTATCCCATTTTGGGAATGTCCCTTTCAAAGTATAATACATCAATAAGTTTTTGGGAGGTATTGTCATTCATTGCCTTCCATCCTAGAAGCGTGTAATACGATTTACCTGATTTTTTAACCGGAATAATTTTGTAGTAAATACAGCCGTACCACCGGTCAGCCTTTAATTTTTCTGATTCAGGTTTGAGAATAAAATTTGTAGAGTCATTTAATGCATAGAGTTTCATCTCGCCATTCTTGTTTTTTACCTGAAGATAACCAAAGAAGGTGTAGTAGGTTCCATCACTCTTGGGCAGTGTCCATGTATAGATTCTGAATCTTCTGTCAGGACTAATCTGCACCGAGAGATTTTTCAGTGAATCGAAATTGTGATCAAAAGATTCCGGCTTCGCCAATGCATTATACAGAAGTTGATCAAATGTTTTATTAGCCAGAATTCTGGATGAGTCGTCAGCTCCGCGTTGAATAGTTTGAATGAGAGAATCCAGGTAGCCTAGTGGAAGAGTATCCTGATTCGCTGAGCCCTGAGCAACTATTTCTAAGGAGATCATACTTAACATGAAGATAGTTGACAAACTTACCCTGCGAAGGAAGTTTCTTATTGTCTTAGGTTTTGAGTACAACTTCTTCATTGCTGCAAAAATAAAAACCGCAACTCGAAAACGGGTTGCGGTGTAAAAAATTCTCTGAATTCTTTTTAATTAAGCGACGTGCAGACGAGCTTTTTTAGACAGAAGATCCTCTTTCGATTCCCTATAATCAGGATCATCCACACAGCAATCGACAGGACAAACGGAGGCACATTGGGGCTCGTCGTGAAAACCTACGCATTCCGTGCATTTATCCGTAACGATGTAGTAAATGTCCATGGAAACGGGAGTCTGCGCTGCATCAGCGTCTACTTCTGAACCGTTCAGTGTCTTATACATACCTTTAACGGAAGTACCGTCTGAAAAACGCCACTCAGCACCACCTTCATAAATTGCGTTATTAGGACATTCCGGCTCACACGCGCCGCAATTGATACATTCTTCAGTTATCTTAATGGCCATATTGTTTTCCTTTCTACTTTTGGGTTTAATTACGGAACAAAATTAATTAGAATAAATTCAAATCAAAATAGAGAATGAGCTTATTTGTGTACCGGCAAATTTTGCTATTTCTCTGAATAACACCATTTTCCAATGTTTTTGAGCTTAGAAAAAAGAATTCTTGCCTTTTCCCGTCTGGGTGAAACCTTCAAAGACATCGCGAATGTGCTTGATAATAAAGAGGAGGAAGGCAGCGAAAGCAACGATTCACTTTTCACAATACAAAGACAAAGCAGTCAAATGAACCCCTGGTTCACTAGGGAAAATATTTCATATGCCTTTCGAGCATGGAGTAAATTATTGACTCATGAAAAGCTGACAAGCTGGACGAAACCATACAATAATATTCAGAAGCAGGATTTTAAAGATAAGCGAGTCGCTGTAATAAATGCAGGGAATATTCCTTTGGTAGGGTTCCATGATTTCCTTTCTGTGCTAATATCAGGCCATAGATATCAGGCAAAAAATGCTTCTGATGATATCATTTTACTTCCTTATGTAGCGTCATTACTAATCGGTCTGGAACCTGATTTCAAAACAATAATCACTTTCACCGAAAGATTAGCGGACTTTGACGTGGTGATCGCGACAGGAAGTAATAACTCTTCCAGGTATTTTAATTATTATTTTGGAAAATACCCGCACATTATCCGGAAAAACAGAAATGCCGTAGCCGTACTTGACGGGACAGAAGCAGCAGAGTTCTTCCGGAAATTGGGAGAAGATATTTTTAGGTATTTCGGCTTGGGATGCAGAAATGTTTCAAAAGTGTATGTCCCTTCCGGATACGACTTTGATACTTTTTTTAAAACCATCTACGATTGGAATGCTGTGATGCAGCACAACAAGTACATGAATAATTTTGAGCACCACAATGCTGTCTTGTTGCTCAAGCGAATTCCTTTTTTACAAAACGGATTTTTGATTGTGATGGAGAATGAGTCTTTCGCATCTCCGGTTGCGGTTCTTAACTACGAACATTATTCAGATTTAAAAAGTCTTACAGAATCGCTGAGGGCAAACAGGGAAAATATTCAGTGTATCGTAACTTCCGTCAATGATCTTCAATCTGAACCTTCATTGAAAGAAATTCTTGTTGAGCCCGGTAAATCACAACAACCCGGTTTGGCGGAGTATGCGGATGGGATGGATACGATGAGTTTTTTAGGTGGCTTGCAATAGACTTAGGGCTTAAAATTTTACCACAAAGAACACAAAGGAAGGCACGAAGGGCACAAAGTTTATTTTTGCGAGTCACCCTCCGTGAACTTTGTGTATTCCTTAGTGTCCTTTGTGGTTAATTCTGTTTTAACAGATAAGCCCAATTTTTAACCACAAAGAATACAAAGGAAGGCACAAAGGGCACAAAGTTTATTTTTGCGAGTCACCCTCCGTGAACTTTGTGTATTCCTTAGTGTCCTTTGTGGTTAAATCTGTTTTGACAGATAGACCTAATTTTTAACCACAAACACTAAGGAAGGGAGTACATTTTATCAAAGTACTTTATTTATTTTTAACCAGATTAAACAAGCGATTCCATCTGACTTTGTTTAGGAAAGTTCCTTTTGAATCCCAGCTCATCCAGATAAAAACCGCTTTTCCAACCACGTGATCTTCCGGTACAAAACCCCAGAAACGTGAGTCGGCTGAATTGTGGCGGTTGTCGCCCATCATGAAATAATAGTCCATCTTAAAAGTATAATTTTCAACTTCCTTTCCGTTGATGATTATTTTCCCGTCTCTTTCTTCCAGATTATTCTGTTCGTACTCACCGATTACTTTCCGATACAAGGCGATATTATCGTCATTAATCTTAATGGAAGCACCTTTCTTAGGAATCCAAAGAGGACCGAAGTTGTCCACATTCCAGTTGTATTTCTGGTTAAAAGGAAAAATAAATTCCTGATAAGCACCTTGCGGCACCGCATTCTCTTCAACAATTTTGACATTGCCGAAAGATTTTAGATCCTTAGCTGTCTGTTTGCTCAAATTGAAATTAAATTCTGTAGGTGAGATCATCTCACCATCCCGCAATCCAACACGTTGAATGGCTTGTTCACTAAAGCCCGTTCCGTCAGTAACAACATGGTAGGAGGTTTGTGAGTTCAGAGGACTAACCGTTTTTGATCCGTTAATATAAACTTCTCTTTGACGGACTTCAATGCTGTCTCCTGCGGTTCCAACACATCGTTTGATATAGTTTTCCTTTTTATCCACCGGTCTGCCTTCATTCTCTGCAGGCCAGTTAAACACAACACAATCTCCTTTTTTTACATCACCGAATCCGGGTAAGCGGTGATACCCGATCTTTATCCACTCAAGATAAGATTTACCCCCAACGAGTGGTAAGGTGTGGTGTGCAAATGGAAAGGAAATTGGAGTATTAGGTATACGGGCACCGTAAGAGATCTTTGATACAAAGAGAAAATCTCCTACGAGCAAAGATTTCTCCATGGAAGGGGTGGGTATTGTGTACGCTTCAATGAAGAAAGTACGGATAATCGTCGCTGCTATAACCGCGAAAATGATCGCGTCTATCCATTCCCGTGTCGCGGATTTCCGTTGTCCGGGTCTTGTTTTGAGAAGGAACCAGACACCCAGAGTGAATATTCCAAAGATGATGTCTTTAATGAGATCCCAGTTAATTCTGAACTTTGCCATAGAGTATTCCTTTTCAAATTTTAGATTCATTGCCCGATACGAAAGTACGGTCATTCATGGATTTTATTGGTTAATGTGATGTTAATTTCCAGACTACAAACTTAATAAATCCTTCATTCCAAAACTTCCTTTTTTATCATGCAGCCAAACAGCTGCCGCTAATGCTCCTTTAGCAAAACCTTGTCTGTTGAATGCCTTGTGTATAATTTCAATTTCATCATCGTCTGAGAAGTACTTCACTATATGAGTACCGGGTACATCACCTTCCCGTGAACTGAATATAGGAATTTCAGAATTGCTGTCTTCCAATGTTGTCCCAATGTTCTCGTTTTCTTTATAGCTCGACCAGGATTTAAGTCTGGTAATTTTTTCCAGTATTTGTTCTGCCAGAGAAATAGCAGTTCCGCTTGGCGCATCGAGTTTTTGAATGTGGTGACTTTCATGAACCAGCACTTCATCATAGCTTTCCTGCTTATTCATCAATTCCGCAAGCAATTTATTGAGTTCAAAAAAAATATTTACACCGATACTGTAATTAGAAGCATAGAAAAAACTTTGATTGTTTGCTTTGCAGAGCCGTTGCACTTCCTTCAGCTTACCCAACCACCCCGTAGTTCCACAGACTATTGGAATATTAAGTTGGAAGCATTTGAGAATATTTTCATAAGCACTTTCCGGTTGGGAAAATTCTATCGCGACATCAGCTTGTTTAAGTTCGTCACCATTCCAAATATCTTCAGTTCCCTTGTCGATTCTGGCAACGATGGTATGGCCGTCAGCTACTGCGATCTTCTCAATGGTTTTACCCATTTTCCCGTAACCGATTAAAGCAATATTCATCCGTAAAAATTATTTTAGGGTAAAGGTCAAACGAAGTCCTGCAACAGGTGCTCCGTAGGTTGATTGTCCAACGAATGGATCTGTGCGTAAACTCAGGTCCTCGCTAATGTCGAAGTTTCTCAGTTGTGCATCAACATAGGCATCAACAATATTCAGAGAATACAAAACTACGGTAAGAATATAACTCAAATCACGGTTGCGTCGGTAATAGTCTTTTCTCACTTTTATATCATCGGTGGTGAAGTTAGGAAAATCATCGACAGTTAAGGAGTCACCATCATAGCGGTACAGAAAAGCCGTTTTATATATTTTATAATTGGTATTATTGAAATCTATGAAATAAACAAGAGCCCCGAAACCGGCATAAATGATAGGAATTTTCCAGTATTTATTATTGCTTACCTGACCTAAGCCGGGAAGAAGTGTTGATTGAAGAGCAATCCGGTTTGCCCGCTTACGTGTTTCGTCTGCAAGGGAATCCGGTTCTTCTTTTGCAGACAAGCTGCCTGAAATGGCAAGGAAGATTACTAAAAGCAGAGCCGGGTACTTCAAATTTCTGAAATATTTTCCCTGCATGCCGTTTTATAATATCGGAAAATTCCCTTAGGAGTTTAGTGTAATGGGATTAATAATTTAAAAGATCCAGAATACGATTCAGATCCTTGTCATTCTCGAACGGAATAGAAATTTTTCCTTTGCCGTTTTCACTTCGCTGAAGATGAACCTTAGTTTCGAAGTGACTGCTGAGAATATTCTGGATCTTTGAAAACTCAAAGGATAACTGATTTTTATCAACACTCCTTTTTGGTTTACTCGCCGAATTTTTCCCGTACAAGCGAGCGCGGTTTTCAACATCCCGAACATTCAGGTTTTGGTCCATAATCTCACGGAACAGTTGTATCTGCCCGGCAGGATCATCAACACCCAGAATTGCCCGGGCATGCCCCATGCTAAGTTTCTCGTCTCTTATTGCTGCTTGAATTACCGGTGGAAGTTTCAGGAGGCGTATAAAATTGGTGACAGAACTTCGGCTCTTTCCGATTCTTTCACTCATTTCTTCCTGAGTTAAATTGCACTCATCGATGAGTCTTTTATAACTGATAGCCACCTCAATTGCATTAAGGTCTCTTCGTTGAATATTTTCTACAAGAGCCATTTCCAACATTCCCTGATCATTCGCGATACGAATGTAGGCAGGTACTGTTTTCAGACCCGCAATCTGAGAGGCTCTGAAACGACGTTCTCCTGAAATTATCTGGTATTTATCATAGCCCATTTTACGGACAGTGATAGGTTGAATAATACCCTGATGTTGAATGGAAGCGGCTAATTCGGCAAGAGCCTCCGCCTCAAATTCTGTACGGGGCTGGAAAGGATTTGCTTCAATCTGATCAAGGGAAATCTGTGCTACCGAACCAACCAGAGTATCTTTTGTTTCCGGATTTGATTGATGTGTTACATCCGTATCCGAATTCTCTAACAATGCACTAAGGCCACGGCCCAGTACGCTTTTTTTATTGCTCATCGGTTACAGGGATTTTTTTATCTGCTTCTTTTATTTTTGTCAGGTTATTTTTCTGAAGGATTTCACGTGCAAGATTCAGATAATTTATTGAACCCTTACTACTCGCGTCATGCATGATAATGGTTTGTCCGAAACTTGGTGCTTCCCCCAGTTTGGTGTTACGTTGAATAATGGTGTCAAAAACCATTTGTTGAAAATGTGTTTTCACTTCTTCAACCACTTGATTAGAGAGTCGCAAGCGTGAATCATACATTGTAAGTAAAATACCTTCAATTTCCAATTCAGGATTCAAACGGCTTTGAACGATTTTAATTGTGTTTAACAATTTTCCTAATCCTTCTAAGGCGAAATACTCACACTGTACCGGAATAATTACAGAATCAGCAGCGGTGAGAGCGTTGATGGTAACCAGTCCCAGAGATGGAGAGCAATCGACAATAATAAAATCGTAATCATCTTTTTTCTTTTCTAAAACCTCCTTCATCTTTTTTTCACGATTGGGCAGGTGTATCATCTCGATTTCAGCTCCAACCAGATCGATGTGGGAGGGAAGCAGAAATAAATTCGGCGTCTCCGTTTTCATAATAATGTCTTTCGGATTGGCTTCGCTGATGATACATTCGTAAATGCTGGTTTTTATATTCCTCGGATCATAACCAACCCCGGAGGTCGCATTTGCCTGAGGATCGCTGTCGATCAACAAGGTTTTATATTCAAGGACGGCCAGACTGGCGGCAAGGTTCATAGCCGTAGTCGTTTTTCCAACGCCTCCTTTTTGGTTTGCAATGGCGATAATTTTTCCCATTTCTTCTTTCAATTTACGGAGCAAATTTTGAATTCATTTGCTTCCAGGTTGAGAAACATATTTGTGTTTCTTATAGTTCAATCGTCTCTCCGATTCTCATCAGACGTAGTTCTTTTCCCGCGTGATCAAATTTTTGAATGGCTTCAGCATGATCAATTTTAATCGCGTCAAAGGTATCGTAATGCATCCCAATGATTGTATCACAACGAATAAATTCAGAGGCTATTACCGCATTGTCAATTCCCATTGTGAAATTATTTCCCAATGGAAGGAACGAAAATTTCATTTTTTTATAATCTCCAATCAATTTCATGTCATAATGAAGAGCGGTGTCTCCGGCATAATAGAATTTCCCTTCAGGTACCTCAACAAGAAAACCCATTGGATTACCCCCATAGGAACCGTCTGGTAAGCTGCTGGAATGCACAGCATTAACGCACTTTACCTTACCAAAATCAAAGATCCAATGGCCACCTATATTCATGGCATGGGTCTTTAATATTCCTTTTTTTTGTACCCACTGATGTATTTCCCAATTACAAATGACCATTGCATTGGTTTGGCGTGCAAGGTCAATCAGATCAGCGGTATGGTCCTCATGTCCGTGAGATACAAGTATGTAATCAGCTTTTATTGATTTAAAATCTATATGTGCCGCTTTTGGATTCGGGCGTATAAATGGATCAAAAAGCAGATTTGTGCCACTTACTTCGACTAGGAAGCAGGAGTGGCCGTAGTAGGTTATAAGCATAATTTCACAAGATGCAAAAATAAGCGTTTTAAGCCAGCTTGCCTCTAAAGTTACCAACATCAGTCAAATGCATGTTGAAAAGCAGATTCTTTTTGTAACATGTTATTGTTCATTAGTTTTTGGCCTGTGTAACTAACGGGACCATAGGCTAATACTCAAAACCGTAAAGGAAAGGCAGCTTCAACTTTGTGTTCTTTGTGATTTTTTCTTTGTGTTCTTTGTGGTTAAATCTATCCACAGTTTTTTTTACCACAAAGTTCACAAAGGAAGGCACAAAGGACACAAAGAAAAAATTGAAGGGAATTGAATATGACTATTTTTAATTGAAGAAACTCTTAACCAAGATCATCAAAATTCACATCACTAAAAGGGGAGGATGAGGTTTCTGGAGATTTAGGTGAAGGTGGCTCATTATTTTGTTTTGGTGCTCTGTGTTCGAATGTATTCGAATTCGAAGCTTCTGGTTTTAATGCTCCGACGTGTTCTATTGCCTCTTGCAAGCCTTCACTGAACTTTTGAAAATCTTCACGGTAGAGAAATATTTTATGCTTTTCAAAAAATGCGGTACCGTCATCGCCAATTCGCTTTTTACTTTCTGTGATGGTCAGATAGAAATCATTCGCCTTCGTGCTTTTCACATCGAAGAAGTAAGTACGTTTCCCTGCTCTGACTGCTTTGGAAAATACTTCTTCTCTTTGCTGGTTATTCTCTGCCATAACTGAAACTTATTTGTGCTTGGGTTAAGGAACAAAAATAGAAAATTATTTAGAAGTACAAATTCTGATATGGCTTTTTGAATCATTGATAATCAATGAATAAGGTGGATTTGTTAAATTCATTGATTTTCAGACAGCAGGGTTCTTGAAAATACTTGAAAAGAAGTGTGAGTTCTTAAGTAATATTTATCAACTTTCTAACAACACCTTCTCCTTCAAAAATGGTCCTGTCACAGAATCCGCACAATTTATAAGGTCATCGGGAGTGCCTTCAAATACCAGGTTACCACCCCTGTTACCACCCTCGGGGCCTAAATCGATAACCCAATCAGCGCATTTTATCACATCCGGATTGTGTTCGATAACGAGAATACTGTTGCCTTGTTCGATCAGCATATCAAAAGCATGTAGTAATTTGCGGATATCCTGAAAATGCAAACCGGTAGTGGGTTCATCAAAGATAAAATAGGTGTGATCATGATGAGAACCCTTACCTAGAAATGAGGCAAGTTTGACACGTTGTGCCTCTCCTCCTGATAATGTACTGGATGATTGTCCGAGTTTGATGTATCCAAGTCCTACATCAGCAAGAGGTTTAAGCTTTGCAGCTATCTTGTGGTCATGCCCGAAGGATTTTATCGGACTGCTAAAAAATTCAATAGCCTCCTCGACTGTAAGATCAAGAATGTCGGAGATGTTTTTTCCTTTGTATTCTACGTCTAATATTTCCGCCCGAAATCTTTTACCATGACAATTTTCGCATACCAGATGAATATCTGCCATGAATTGCATCTCAATTCGTACTTCGCCCTCTCCTTCACAAACTTCACATCTGCCTCCTTCTACATTGAAGGAGAAATGGGAAGGTTTGTACTTGCGACTTCGGGAAAGTGGTAAGTCTGAATAAAGTGCGCGTACTTCATCGTATGCCTTCACATAGGTTACAGGATTTGAACGGGAAGATTTTCCAATTGGATTCTGATCCACAAATTCTATCGCGGTAATTTTATTATAATCACCACTCATCTTATCAAAAGTGCCACTTTGTTCCCCAAATCCTCCATGAATCTTTTTTAGGGCAGGATATAAAACTTTTTTTATCAGTGAGGTTTTTCCGCTACCACTTACACCGGTTACAACAGTAAGGATTCCAAGAGGAAAACGAACACTCAGGTTTTTCAAATTATTCTCTCTGGCGCCTTCAATCAGAATTGAATTCTTCCATGTTCTTCTTCGTTCAGGAAGAGAGATCTTTTCGCGACCGCTTAAAAATCTTCCTGTCATGCTTTTTTTGTCGGCAATTATTTCGTCAAAAGTGCCTTGAAATACCAACTCCCCGCCATTTCTTCCTGCTTCCGGTCCTATGTCTATCAATTGATCCGCGGCATGCATAATCTCTTCATCGTGTTCGACAACAATGAGAGTGTTCCCACTATCACGTAAGGATTTTAAAACGCCAATTAACCGATGTGTATCTTTAGGATGAAGTCCGATACTCGGTTCGTCAAGTATGTACATTGATCCGACAAGGCTACTGCCAAGAGAAGTGGCAAGATTGATACGCTGGGATTCACCACCGGAGAGCGTGTTTGATAATCTGTTCAGGGAAAGGTAACCAAGTCCAACATTGAATAAAAAATCAAGTCTGTTGCGTATCTCCAGTAAAATTCTTTTTGAAACTTGTTCTTCAAAGTCGTTAAGCTTAAGTCTTTGAAAAAATATCAGATTTTCTTCTACTGGTTGAAGAACAATTTCTGTAATTGATTTTCCTCCAACTTTTACATATGAAGCATCGCTTCTCAGACGGGTGCCAAGACATTCGGGACAGGTGGTTCTGCCCCGGTAACGGGATAACATTACACGGTATTGTATCTTGTATGCCTGTGTTTCCACCCATTTGAAAAAAAAATTTAATCCATCAAAATAATCATTGCCTGTCCATAGGAGACGACGTTCTTCAGGAGAAAGGTTATAAATGGGTCGATGTATTGGGAAGTCAAATTTGTAGGAAGTCTTGATTAGTTTTTCGTTCCATTCTTTCATTTTATCTCCGCGCCAGCAAACAATGGCTCCGTCATACACCGAAAGACTTTTATCGGGGATTACCAGGTCTTCATCTATTCCAATTATAGATCCGAATCCTTCGCAACGTTTACAGGCACCAAATGGATTATTAAAACTGAACAATTGAGTACTTGGCTCTTCAAAGCTAATACCATCCAATTCAAACTTATTGGAAAAATTAATTTTTTGAATTTTTTTTCCCCCGTGTTCGGTTTCGACCGAACAATCACCATGACCTTCAAAAAAGGCTGTTTGTATTGAGTCGGCAATGCGGGAATTATTTGCCTCATCATCTTTCAAAATTGAAAAGCGATCAATTAGCACTCTGATAAGATTTTGTGAAGCGATAGTAGCTTCAATTGCCAGCTCTTGTTCTGCTTCTTGCTTTTTCTTCTTAACGGTTTTTTTCAAAGAAGGATTTAATCCAAGAGAATCGCTGACATCTTTAAGCAGGGAAACATTTTCTTTTGAAAGTAATTCCTCTACTTTATAGATTTTATCGGAAATGCTGACACGTATGAATCCTTTTTGAAGAAGCACATTTAACTCCTCTTCGATATTTCTTCCCGGGTGCAGGTAAAGCGGAGCGGATAGAATCACTTTTGTCTCTTCAGGAAACTCCATCAGTGACTTGATGACGTCTTCCACCGCATGTCTTTTTACTTCATTACCTGAGACAGGAGAAATTGTTTTGCCAATTCTCGCGAACAACAGTTTAAGGTAGTCGTATATTTCAGTCGATGTACCTACGGTAGAACGCGGGTTGCGTGTATTGACTTTTTGTTCGATGGCTACAGCCGGAGAAATTCCTTTGATATAATCCACATCCGGCTTATCCATTCTCCCGATGAACTGACGGGCATAGGAGCTAAGGCTCTCCACATATCTCCGCTGACCCTCTGCATATAAAGTGTCAAATGCAAGAGACGATTTTCCGGAACCTGATAAACCTGTTATCACCACAAATTTATTTCGCGGGATGGCAACATCAATATTTTTCAGGTTATGAACCCTTGCACCTTTTATAATGATGAATTTTCTGGGATCCAGCTTATCAAATGAAGAAGACGACGACATAGATTTTGACAATTTGCAAAGTTATAAAATTAGGCTTCGTCTTGTTTCCCGGGAGCTACTATAGTTTAAAATAAGGAAATTTTACCTTGAAATTGATAATTTCCTGAAGAAAGACCCTGTTTTGTAAGAAATGAGAACAGATTGGTGAAAAAAAAATCGCTGAACTATTGTATAAGTGATATTGATGTTCTATATTTGATCTAATAGAATTTAAAAAGGGAAAGCGCGTCGGCGAATTTTCTCGGTTATTTTAACTCATAAAATCAGGAGGCACCATAGTAAAACTTCTACTTTAATCTTTTACAAACTAAATTAAAGCTAGGAGCAATATGGACAAACCTCATCTGATGGATGATAGGGATTTAGTAAATCTTTATCAAACCGGCGATCAACGCGCTATTACAGAACTTATCGAGCGTTACAAGCAACGAATCTTTACCTCAATTTTCTTTTTGGTTAAGGATCGGGAATTGGCAGAAGACCTCTTCCAGGAAACCTTCATTAAAATCATTACGAGCTTGCGGAAAAACCACTACAATGAACAAGGTAAGTTTCTCCCTTGGGCATTGAGAATTTCTCACAATCTTGTGATTGATCATTTCCGCAAGGAAAAATTGATGCCATTATCTCACGATTCAGAGGAATTCAGTGTCTTTGATGTATTACCCCAAAATGAGAGAAATCCGGAAGAACGTATCATTCAGGATGAAAAGGTGGCTATGGTTAATTCCCTGTTAGATCGTCTACCTGCAGATCAGCGCGAAGTCGTAATTCTTCGTCATTATGGAGGCTTGTCCTTTAAAGAAATTTCTAAGATGTTGGATATCAATATCAATACAGCACTCGGACGTATGCATTATGCAATCCTGAAAATGCGTGAAATGGTTACAGGGGAGCAGGTAAGGATTAGGGATTGATTTTATAGCAGGTACACAATATTTGTTTTGAGGTATGCGTTATGATAGGGTATTCTAAAACCTATATGCATGAATAAAATTACTACTCAAAACAATTTAGTACGTTACGCTTACAACGAAACCGGCCTTCTGGCTGGCGATCAGGTTCAACGTGCAATAGACGGTGATCCATTAGTTGAACAGGACTTTCGCGAAATTGTCGAAGTCATCAATATTCTGGATTCAGTTCGACTGGAACCTTCCAAAGGATGTATTGAGCGCATTTTGGCTCATGCATAAAATTTCGGATTGATACAAAAGCAAAAAAACAGCGGCTCGCAGTACCGCTGTTTTTTTTTATTTGTTCTCTCTAACCAAATTGCTTTTTTATAATACCATAGGCCTTTTGTGTTTGAATTTGAATTCAATTTATATCACTCGACTTCATGCATCAAGCTTTTTAGGCTTGTTTGATGTTCAACATGGTAAAACTCATGTTCCAAAGGGTGAATGCTGAAGAATGGTACAGGATTTTTTTATTTTTCTGTATTGGGAATCTCAGATTATAATTGTTCAGAAAGGATAAACTTTTCAGAAGTGTATATTTGCCAGAATGACAAAGAAAGAACGGTATCATATCATCCTTAAGTATTTTCAAAAACACCGTCCCTTCGCCGAGACAGAACTTGTATATACAAATCCGTATGAATTACTTGTTGCTGTAATCTTATCAGCACAGTGTACAGATAAACGCGTTAACCTTGTCACTCCGGAATTTTTCCGGACTTTTCCCAGTGCAAAAACGCTTTCACACTATAGTGCGGAAGAGGTTTATCCTTATATTAAAAGCATCAGTTATCCCAATAATAAAGCAAAACATCTTGTTGGTATGGCAAAAGTTTTACGGGAGGAATTTAAGGGAGTTGTTCCCGCTGATGTTGAACTCTTACAAAAATTACCCGGAGTTGGAAGAAAGACTGCCAATGTAATTGCTTCAGTGGTCTACAATATGCCTGCGATGGCGGTTGATACTCATGTCTTTCGGGTCGCTGCGCGATTAGGACTGACAACAAATGCACGAAATCCATTGCAGGCAGAAAAGCAATTAGTGAAAAATATTCCTGAGGAACTTATTCCATTAGCTCATCATTGGCTGATCTTGCATGGACGGTATGTTTGCACAGCCAGAAAACCAAAATGTAATGAATGTGGTTTGACACAGGCATGCAAGTATTTTAGCAAATTGACAAGGTGAACAGGCCTGTTTTCGGCAAGATATTGGAATTTGCATCAATATTTTGATTTTTTTCATAATTCTGTAAGATTTTAAGCTCTTTCAAATAACGTCCTGACCGGGGATTGGTATACACACTGATGAATTTTTATCAGTTTGTATGAACCCTCGTAGAAAAAAATCCAGAATGAGAGCAGGTACCTCACAAAGAACACGCCTTCGACAAACAATGAATCGAAAGGTTGTTGTTGGTATGATAAGCGGCATGATTATTTTTTCAGGCTTCTTTATTTATTCAAACTTCTTTAATAATGAAAATGCGTATGCCGCAGTCAATTATAACTGGAGTGGTGGAACCGACAGTCTTTGGCATAATAGTTCGAACTGGGCACCAAATGGAGTTCCGGGAGCAGGGGACAATGTTATCATTGGGAATGTTAATACCAGAAACCCGATTCTTACGGATACTGTAACAATTAACAATATCACAGTGAACAACGGAGGGGTTTTGAATTTAAACGGTTTTAGTCTGACCACCTTAGGTACTTCCACAGTTAAGAAGGGTGCTGTCATTGATGTAACGGATGCACTCTTGCAATCGAATGGAAATGCTTCTTATGAAGGCGGGCTTTTTACTGATAGTGGTACTGCAGGAGCCGTAGTAGCTCTTGGAAGTACAACGACATTTGGTTTGGGATCAAATGGCCCTACTTTTAATTCATCTATTAAAGTCAACAGTTCGACTGTCCGGATAGCGAATGCGATCTTCAACTCACAGACACTAATCACTAAGACCGGAACTTCAAATGATCAGAGTTCTGGTAATAATACTTTTAACGGTCTCACTTCGATAACAACAACTGGAACAGGTTATTTTCTGCTGTCAGCCAGTACCCGCGACATATTTAATGAAAAGGTCACTTTCAGCAGCATGGGTTCAGGTATCATTTACCCTGCTTACAATGGTACAGGAACGCTATTTAATGATACAATTTTTGTAAACAGCACCAGTACCGGAGGAGTTAGAATAGGAGCCAACAATGGAACTTCTGAATTAGCGAGCACAAAAACGGTTGTTGCAGGGGATATGGGATTTAACAATGGAATGCTGATGCTTGGACGAATGCGATTTTTAGGTCAGGATACTTTTTCGATTTCTCTTCCGGGTAGTGCTGTTCTTACTATTGGTCCCTCAGCCTTTTTTGCTGGCGAGGTTAAAGCGGAATGTGGCGGAATTTGTTTAAGTGGAGCTACTTTTGATAAAGCCGCGACATTTATTAAAACAGGAACAACTAACGACAGAGGTATAGGCAATAATAGTTTTAATGGCCAGACTTCAATCATCAATAACGGAACGGGTTATATTTTAATGTCCAATAATTCCGGTGACGTATTTAATAGCGAAGTTACTTTTACCTGTACTAATACCGGAATTATTTACCCGGCCTACAATGGTTCAGGAAACCAGTTTAATGATAATATTATTGTAAACAGCACCGGAGCAGGTGGTGTTCGTATTGGTGCCAACACAGGGGCTTCAACTATAGCTAATACAAAAAGAGTTATGGTTGGTACTGAAGGTTTCTCTACAGGAACATTGACCTTGGGTAATTTTACTTCCACTGACACATCAGCTCAATCATTTTCGCTTTCCGGCAATTCTATTTTAACCTTCGGACCTAATTCTTCCTTTGCCGGCAATATCACCGCGGAGGCAAATGGGATATGTCTGAATGGGGTTACATTTAACGGAACTTCCGCATTTATCAAAAACGGAAGTTCAAATGATCAGGGGACAGGTAATAATATTTTTAATGGGCCTGTTTCTTATACAAATAATGGCACCGGTTATTTCTTAATGTCATCCTCGAAAAATGATGTGTATAATGCGGAAGTAACTTTTACCTGTACAAATTCGGGAATTCTTTATCCCGCGTATCGGGGTACAAAAACCCTGTTTAATGATAACATCATAATAAACAGTACAGGAGCAGGAGGAGTAAGAATTGGTGCCAATATCGGAACTTCTGAAATTGCAATCTCAAAAAGAATTATTGTCGGAAGTCTTGGATTTTCGGCAGGAATGTTGGCTTTGGGAGGTTTCACGGTCAAGGATACTGTTGAACAAACTATTAGTCTTACAGGATCAGCTGTTCTGTCACTCGGACCTGCATCGGATTTTGCCGGCAATTTAATCGCGGAGGCTGGAGGTATATGCCTGAATGGAACTACATTTAAAGGAAGTTCAACTTTTATTAAAAACAGTTCATCCAATGATCAGGGTACAGGTAACAATATATTTAGCGGACCGGCATCATTTACAAATAATGGAGTAGGATATCTGCTTTTGTCATATTCAAGCAAGGATATTTATAACTCTGTAGTTACGTACAATACTACCAATGCCGGAATAATCTATTCGGCATACAAAGGAAGCAACACAGAATTTAATGAGGATATTATTGTCAGTAGTACCGGCACAGGAGGCGTCAGAATAGGGGCAAATACAGGGACTTCAACATTAGCAAGTACCAAAAAAGTTATAATAGGAACTCCGGGGTTTTCAAATGGGATGCTGATGTTGGCTAACTTCAATTCACCGGGAACGGATGCTCAAACGATTGGACTAACGGGAAATGGTGTGCTAAGCATCGGGCCTGGAAGTACATTTGCCGGTGATGTGAATGCGGTCTGTGGTGGACTGTGTTTCAATGGCGCGACTTTCAATGGTCTATCCAATTTCACCAAAACCGGAACATCAAATGATCAGGGTACCGGAAATAATATTTTTAATGGCCTAACCACAATCACAAATTCCGGGACCGGCTATATATTAATGTCTGCAAGTAAAAAAGATATTTTTAATGCTGATGTAAATTTCACAAATTCAAATTCAGGAATAATTTATCCCGCATATACCGGTCTTGGAAATGAGTTCAATCAGAATATTACGGTTAGTAGCACAGGTACCGGTAGCATTCGGTTTGGGGCGAACACAGGAACTTCGAAGCTCGCATCAGGTAAAACAATTTCTGTTGGAACAGGCGGCTTCTCCAATGGATATTTACAGCTAGGCAAATTTGAGCAACTGGGTACCACCGACCAAACCATGGAAATTACCGGTGGAACAGCGGCTATTTATCTGAACTCAGGAACGACTTTTAACGGTGCTGTCAATTTTCGTTTTCCGCAGGTCTATTTGAATGGTACTGTTTTTAACAATACTGTTTCTATTGAGAAAAACGGAGCGACTAATAATGCAGGCACAGGTGCAAATGTTTTTAACGGGCCAACAACAATAAAAAATAGCGGATCAGGGATTTTATACCTTGCAAATACCACGGGGGACGATTTCAATGACGATGCTAATTTTATTCAATCCGGTTCCGGGGCATTGAGACCTGCTCATAATGGAGTGAGTACTTTTGCTAAAGACATCTCAACTCTTGGTAGTACAGGAGTAATTACTTTCGGTGCAACGAATGGAACGGTAGCTTTTGACGGGAGTGTGCTTCAGAACATAAATGGAAGTATTACATATTCACCAATAATGCGAAGAATTAATGTAAGTAATGGATCCGGGGGTATTAAATTGAATGTTCCAGTAACTGTCAATGCCGCATTGACATTAAACAGTGGATTGATTACTACGACAAATACCAATATCCTGATTATTGACAATGGTTTATCTACAGTTAATGGTGTATCAGATGCAAGTTATGTCGAAGGCCCTGTTCGAAAAGTAGGAACACAGGCATTCACATTTCCGGTTGGGAAAAATGGGCACTATCGAGCGATTTCAATTTCGGCTCCATCAGGTGCAACAAGTCATTTTACCGCGGAATATTTTCAAAGTAATCCCGGACTTCTTTACAATGTGTCGAGTGTTATTCTTACTTTGGAAAAAGTCAGTACCTGTGAATATTGGAATCTGAGCAGAACAAGCGGGACTTCAAATGTAAGTGTTTCATTGAGTTGGGGCAGCACAAGTTGTGGGGTAAGTGTTCCCGGAGATTTAAAAGTAGCCGCATGGGATGGTTTGTTAAATCTTTGGAAGGATCATGGAAATGGAGGGGTTACCGGCTCTGCTGTAAGCGGAACTTTAGTAAGCAATTCACCTGTGACGAGTTTTGGCATTTTTACTTTAGGAACTACCGGTACTGCAAATGCACTACCTGTTGAATTGATGAACTTTGACGCGACGATTGTTGATGATAAGGTCCGGTTAGATTGGAAAACTGCCAGCGAGATTAACAATGATTATTTTACCATAGAACGCGGTGCCGATGGTGAATATTTCGAAGCAATCGGAACAGTTGCCGGAGTAGGCAATACAACTAATTTAAGTACTTACCAATTTATTGATGAGGCTCCACTTGCAGGTACTTCGTTTTATCGTTTACGCCAGACTGACTATGACGGACAATTTAAAATTTATGATCCGGTATCGGTAAGTTTTAAAGGAATGAACATGGATTTTATTGTGCAAAGTGTTGGCCCCAATCCATTTTCCAATCAACTCCGTATTGACTATTTCAGTCCGGAAAATTCAGAACTCGTACTTGTCTTGTCAGGACTGGATGGAAGTCTGACGTTTACTGACCGTATTAGTGTCTATGCAGGAAATGGTTCTTATACTACCGGTCAGCTTCCTGATATGTCCTCGGGCGTATATATTTTAAAACTGATGAAAGGGGAAGCAGTGTTAGAGACGCGTAAACTTGTGAGGAACTAAACCTGTTTTAAGAAAAGCATTAAAAACTTACTTGTACAATCCTGCAGCGATTTTTTCGGTGAGGATTTTCGGTACGAAGTTAACCAACTTTGCCTGAAGCAAATTAAGAAATCCCGGAATGATTTCAGCTTTATCTTTAAACATTCCATTGATGGCAATTCTGGCTACGTTTTCAGAAGTCATATTAAATTTTTTCGCGCGTTTTTTCATCTTCTGACTTGTCATTCCCGCGGCATCCATAAAGTTGGTGTCGGTAGGGCCGGGGCTAAGACAGGAAACATGTACACCACTTCCTTTAAGTTCATGTCGGATTGAACGGGAAAATTGTAAAACAAAAGATTTGGATGCGCAATAGATCGCCAAGGTTGGTACGGCTTGATAAGCGGAAGAGCTTGAGACATTCAACAGATAGGATTGCTTATTTTTTTTTAAGAGGGGGATGAGTTTGTGACTCAGCTGAACCAGCAGGTTCATATTGACAAACATCATTTTTTCCTGATCTTCTAAAGGAAGGTCAGTGAAATTACCCCAGTGTGCGTAACCTGCATTATTCACCAATACTTCAAGTACTATTTTTTCTTCTCCAATTTTCCTGATTAGTTGATCAATAGAAGCAGGGAGGGAAAGGTCTACAGCAAGGTAATTTACATTTACTTTATATCTGGCTGATAAATTATCTGACATCTGTTTTAAAAGATTTTCAGTTCTGGCAACTAATAACAGGTTATAACCACGTGAGGCAAGTTCTTCAGCGATGGCTTTTCCGATTCCTTTACTTGCTCCGGTAATTAATGCGGTATTCATATTGATGCGGGTCTATAAAATAAAAATGGAACTGAATTGATTCAGTTCCATCATTGATTGGGTGTGCATTTATCAGCGTACCATCTTAATAAAGTGATGATAGAACGGTGTCGAACTGTCTTCTGATTTTGGTGTGTATTTACCAAGTATAACCGGTATATACATCACCCGCCTGCGGCTAGGGGATCCTACGAGTGGTGATTGAGCCACACGGTGCCAGATACGACCGTCATGGATAACCATATCTCCTGCCTTTGCGTCAACCAGCATTTCAGCTTTATCTTCATCATTATTCAAGAAATATGTTTTCTTGAAAAGCATATTGAACAGATTCTGCGTGTGTGAACCGGGAATTATTCGTAGTCCACCTTTGTCCGAGGATGAGTTGTCAAGATATAATCCGACATTCAGCATTTGCATTATTTTCTTTCCATAGAAAACATCACGCATGCTGTCAGTATGCCAGCCCATCTGACGAAAATTACTATTGGGAATATTAACGTAATGGTTCACAATAACTCCGTCTTTTTCATTTTCGGCAACTCGGGCACCTGCGGGAAGGAGAGATTTCAGATTTTGCACCTTCGAACTAGAGACAAAATTGTGAATTACCTCGCTAAACTGAGAGGTAAATGGAAATCGGTGAACTATATCCTTGTTATTTTCATCCTTACCAAATTTAATCGGAACCCCATTAATTTTCTTTGTACCTGCTTTTAGCCACCGATCCTGAATTTGTTCAGTAGAATCAATAATTGACTGAACTTCTTGCGGGCTTGCCACCCCTTGAAAATGGATAAATCCATTATTATTGAAGAAGGCAATTTGCTCGGTGCTAAGTTGGTCGCCTAAAGTAAATTTTGGATAAGTTTTTAGACTCATTTTCATTTTTTTGCACTTCTATTCATCCAAAAAGATTTGTATGCTATTCAAGAGAACTACAAATATAGTAGAAAAATTGAAAATCAATAAGGATCTGCTTTATGCACGCTGATTTGTTTTTGTTTTTCTTCAAATTCAATAATTTTTAATATTCAGGAGTCGTAAAGCGGAAAATGCAGAACAAATTTGCAACCTAAATCCTTTATACTTTCTACATCGATCTTAATTTCGTGAAAGTCGGCAATGGTTTTTACAATAGGTAAACCGAGACCATAGCTCATATCGTCTTCTGGTCTGAATCGTTTGAAGCGGTCGAAGATGTATGGGATGTGTTCAGCCTGGATTCCAACTCCTGTATCTGCAATGGAAAGAAAATAGTTTTTGTTGCCGGAGTTTCCTTTTATAGTGATACTCCCGCCTTCCTTGTTATACTTAATTGAATTAGAGAGAAGGTTGAACAGCATTGTGTGAAGAAGAGATATATTGACGGGCCCTATTTCAGGGTCATCGGTAAGTTCAACATTGAGGGACAGGTTTCTTTCCTCTAAGCGGTCAGATAATTCTTCGATTACCCCATCCAGCAGTATTTTTATGGAGACCTTCTCGTTTTTAATATACTGCGCGTTTTCAATTTTTGATATGTAAAGTAAAGCTTTGACAATTCGTGTTAGTCTTGATAAAGTTCGCTGTGACTCCGCGAGCTGTCTTAGGACCTCATCCGGAATTCCGGGTTCGTTCATTATATTTTCAAGCCGATTTTTTAATATTGAAGTAGGGGTGAGGAGCTCATGAGAGACATTGGTAATGAATTCACGCTCCACCCTAAAGGTTTCCTGAATTTTCATCATCATTTCATTAATCGCCTGATCCAGTTGAATGAATTCTGTTGTACTTGTTTGTACAGGTACTGCATCAAATTTTTCCGGATGGTGTATTTTTTTCAATTTCCCTTCCACAATCCGGTGAAATGGTCTTAATAATATTTGAACAAAACCGAAGTCTAAAAAAACAAAGATCAGAATGACGACAAGCATGATTTTGAATGAAAACTTCCTGATCGTGATCGTCAGCTGATCAACTGTGCTCAAGCCTTCCCCGATTTCAATCGTGTATAATTGATTGTCGTATATAAAGGCTTCTCCAAGAACCCGGTGTTTGATAACTTCCTTTTCGATAATTCGTTCTGTATTTACCAGAGTATGTTTGCCGAAATCCTTGGGAAATATTGCCAGCGGTGAAATAGCGACATACTCTTCTTTAAATACATTATAACTTTCAAAACTGCAGTCCTGATCCAGAGCGATTTCATCAAGCCCACCGATCTGGATCATTCGCATGATCTTTTCTAATCGCGCTTCGAGTCTTTTGTCTATGTGGTTGTAAACAATTTGCTCAATCACCTTTGGTAAAAACAATCCAATCCCAAGTATGATAAGCACCTTGGAAAAGGTGTTGTAAAGCGCAAGTTTGACTTGTAGTTTCAATGGAGATTTATATTGAGAAAAACAATGCAGGATTCGGACAGCTCAGGTCATATTGAGCCTGTAGCCAATACCTCGAACGGTTTCAATAAAGTCTGCATTTCCGACAGCACCTAATTTTTTCCGGAGATTTTTCATGTGTACATCAATGTAATTGGATTCATAATCATCCTCAAGAACATCTCCCCAAATATGTTCTGTCAGCTGAACACGAGTGATCACCCGGTTTTTATGGAGTGCCATATAGTGAAGCATATCAAATTCTTTCTTCGTGAGACTAATTGGAATCCCCCCGTGATACAAGGTTCGGTTCTGGATATCCATTACATAGTCCTGTATTTGTATGGAGTTGTTTTTTAATCCATGCTTTCTTCTGAGAATAGCCTGCATCCTTGCCTGAAGTTCAAGTAAGGAAAATGGTTTTGCAAGGTAGTCGTCAGCACCCAGATCAAGTCCTGCAATTTTATCATCGATGGTTCCACGTGCAGTTAGCATGATGAATGCCGCGTCTTTACCACCTTCTTTTGCTTCCTTTAATAGCTGCAGTCCGCTGATATCAGGAAGCCCTATGTCCAGCAGCACAAAATCATAGGAATTGATAAAGATCTTTTCCGAAGCGCTCTTCCCATTAAATGCAACATCGCAATGATATCCTTGCTTCGTTAAAAAAATTTCAATTTCATGAGATAATTGTCGTTCGTCTTCAACAATAAGTACATTCATAGTATGCTTGCTTAAATAGTATTCAATATATCAAGAATAATCTTGCATGCCATTTCAATTTCTTCCACGCTGATAATTAGAGGTGGGGCGATACGGAGACAGTTCGGTGCGAAGAGAAACCAATCCGTAAACAATCCGTTATCGAGACACTTCCTGATAATTTCCTGAGTCAATTCGGCAGTTTCAAATTCGAGGCATAAAAATAAGCCTTTTCCCCGGATCTCAATAATTTTTTCATGGACAAGTAACTTTTTAAACAACTTTTCTCCTGCATTTATATTTAATTTAAGTTCCCCGGATTCTAGTTGAAGGAGCAGTGCCTCTGATGCAGCACAACAAACAGGATGCCCTCCAAAAGTTGTCAGATGTCCCAAGACGGGTTTGTGTGTCAACGTAGCCATTTTTTCACGGGAAGATATAAATGCCCCCAGAGGCATCCCTCCACCAAAGGCTTTTCCAAGCAGTAATATATCAGGAACGATATTCTCGTCTTTAAAAGCAAAAAAGGAGCCTGTTCTCATCATGGCTGTTTGTATTTCATCAACAATGAGTAAAGCACCGGTTTCTTTACATCTCTCAGACAGTTTTTGTAAAAAATTATCTTTTGAAAACACAACGCCAGCTTCAGCCTGTATGACTTCTACTATAACAGCTGCAGAGTCTTCATTGATAAAATCCAGTTGACCGATATCATTGTAATCGAGAATTGTAATACCGGGCAAAAGCGGTCTGTAAGCATTTTTTAATTCTTCGTTACCACAAACACTTAAAGAACCTTGGGTGCTTCCATGATATGCATTGCGAAATGCTACTAAACCTTTTCTCCCTGTAATTCTTTTAGCAAGCTTTAGCGCGCCTTCTGTAGCTTCAGATCCGGAATTGGTAAAGTATACGCTATTTAGAGAGGGAGGTAAAAGAGAACAGAGTTTTGTAGCCAGCCTCACCTGAACTGATTGTATCAACTCACCATAAACCATGAGATGCATGTGCAGGTCTACCTGTGCTTTGATAGCTCTATTAATATCCTGGTTTGCATGACCTAAGTTGCTTACGGCAATTCCTGAGATGAGATCCAGATATTTTTTCCCTTTTCCATCATAGATATACATCCCTTCAGCTTTTTCAATTTCAAGAGCTAAGGGAAAGGGACTTGTTTGCGCGATGTGTTCGAAAAATAATTGTCGTTGACCGGACATAGCATTCAGTATAAACGGTTTATCCGCCGCTGAAGCCGGACAAAAAATCAGCTACTCCAACAGCTTTGTATTAAAGCGAAGGTAAAGAAATATGCTGCAGGAAAATCAGATGAATACGACTGGGAGATATCCTATACGATAAGAACCAAAAGGTGATAAGACAAGATTGTTCATTCTCAAAGAGAACAACTGATCGCGTCAAGAAGGTGGATCTCGCCGACTTCTACATTTTGAGATCTCTGAAAAAAGTGCTTTTTGTAGGCGAGACCACGGATTGTAATCTTCGTGTTATGATTTTCCATTTCTTCGACGATCAGATCGACTTTTAAAGCCTGCCTGCCAAATGAAAAGGTGGATTCCGCGCTAATGCTCCCATCTCGTTTATCTATGCTTAAAATTCGCATTCCCAGGCGAGCTAAGGTGCCATGCGTTCTGCGGAATACTTTGTCGAAAGGGTACTGAAAAATTGAGGTTCTCATTTGGCTGTGGTGGTTTTAGGAGTTTGGTGTTGGTATTCTAATTTTACAATAAACTCAGAGAAGAGTTCAGAAGAACAGCTTCAAATACTTCATTGTAAGAAATTATCAATTTTGAAGTCCTTTACCTCAGCAAATACCTGCTTATCTAAAAAAAAACAGGCCTGTTTCCATTAAATCCTCACTATTCGTTTTATAAATGGCATTGAAAAAGTGTAAGGTATTGGCGTAAGATCCGTGCTAACAAAGTTTCTCACAATTGTTTGTTAAATTAAAGAGGAAATAATACAGAATTTGCCGGACAATTTTCAAAATTTGCAG
>CAYHFJ010000028.1:0-27310 GCA_964355885.1 uncultured Flavobacteriales bacterium | reverse complement strand
CCTTCCGCATCGGTATTTAAAACTTCTACGGTTTGTCCACTCATCATCGTGATCACATCTCCTGGTGTGTAGGCATCTCCACCCGGACGATTATCAGTGGCTGGAACCAGCGCGATTACGTAAACCGGTAGTTTCATTTTTGAAATGGCAAAAAGTGTAGATGCGACCAAAGCGGAGCCTGCCATATCACTCTTCATCATATCCATGGAGTTTGGTGTTGGTTTTAAACTTAAGCCTCCGGTATCATACACCACACCTTTGCCGACAAGGATATATGGTTTTTTATTCTTCGCGTTTTTGGGTTTGTAAGTCATCACAGTAAAGGTTGGAGGTTCAATGCTGCCTTTGTTCACAGCCATGATGCCTCCCATCTTCAGGGACTTTATTTTTTGCTTTCGAAGAACTTCTACCTTGAACTTCGCCTCTTTCCCCATTTTTACAAATTCAGAAGCGAGTTGTGTCGCACTCAGAAAAGATTGAGGCTCATTGACAAGGTTTCTGGCGCGGACTACCGCGTCTACAATATATTGCAAAGCGGCAGTTTTATCTTCTCTTAAAGTTGGACTCTTGATCGCGATTTCCTGTAAGGAATTTTCAAGTGTTTTTTTGTTTTTGCGATACTTTAAAAATTGATAGTTTCCTAAAGCCAATCCCTCAGCTACTGCCAGTGCAAGATCAGATCGCCCGATTAGGTCTGCCAATACTATTTTCTTCAGTTTGGACTTGTTTATCTGTGCAAGAAAACTTTCACCAGCGGTACGGCATTTTTCAAGTAATTTGCTTTCATCCATTGACAAATCAGGCAAAAACAAGAAGATTGTCCGGTGGTATTGGTTGATGATCACGGTTTTGCGATCGGCCTTCAACTCCTTTTTGATGAATTCGGTTTCCTCTTGCGAGAAAGTCTTTGCCGGGAGGCTTTTTTTGTCATTCAGAAGTAAAATAAGGGAATCTGAGCTCTTATAGCTCCTTGTAGTGTAAATTGCAGTCTGCATATTAAATCGTATTTTTGATTGCGGAAAGTACAGAATTTTTTCCATGCGGGGCATAAACTCTGTTTAATCTGGTTGTTGTTAATTAGTTGAACTTTATTAATCAATATGTCCGGTTCTGATATCCTTCTGAAAAAAGCGTTAGACCTTGAATTTTTAAGTGCGGAGGAAGGGCAACTTCTGTTTGAGAAAGTGCCTACCGCGGAGTTGATGTATGTTGGTAACAGTATCCGGAAAAAGTTCCATTCCGACAACAAAGTTACCTGGATCATCGACCGAAATGTCAATACAACTAATGTATGTATCGCGAATTGTAAATTCTGTAACTTTTATAGAATTCCTGGGCATGAGGAATCTTATATCACCACTATTGATCAGTACAAAGAAAAAATCGAAGAAACTTTTCGTCTGGGTGGAGAACAGTTATTGCTGCAAGGCGGGCATCATCCTGATCTTGGACTAAAATTTTATGTGGATCTTTTTCGTGAATTGAAGCGGCTATATCCAAAATTAAAGTTGCATTCACTCGGGCCACCCGAGATCGCTCACATCACAAAACTCGAAGGTTCTACGCATACTGAAGTGCTAAGAGCATTGCAGGCAGCCGGACTAGATTCTTTACCAGGCGCCGGTGCTGAAATATTATCCGACCGTGTTCGAAGATTAATATCTAAAGGAAAATGTTCGGGAAGAGAGTGGCTCGATGTGATGCGTGCGGCGCATCAGTTGAGAATAACTACATCAGCAACGATGATGTTCGGACATGTGGAAACACTGGAAGAAAGATTTCAGCACCTTGTATGGTTGCGTGAAGTTCAAAGTGAAAAGCCGGCAGATGCAAAAGGATTCTTAGCCTTTATTCCATGGCCATTTCAGGATGAGGGTACAATGCTGCGACGCATTAAAGGAATCCGTAACGAAGTTAATGGTGAAGAGTATATCCGCACCATCGCCATTAGCCGAATCATGCTGCCTAACATTAAAAATATTCAGGCAAGTTGGCTAACGGTAGGAAAAGAAATCGCTCAATTGTGTCTGCATGCAGGAGCCAATGATTTTGGTTCAATCATGATTGAAGAAAATGTTGTATCAGCCGCCGGAGCTCCACATCGATTTACTTCACAGGGAATTCAGGATGCCATTCGTCAGGCAGGTTTTGAGCCGCAATTGAGAACTCAGCAGTATGAATATCGTGAGGTTCCGGAGGTGATGGAACAGCAGGTGATTGGGTATTAAACAATGAATTAGTTTTTATTTAAGACAGAAGCCAAACGTGAAATTACATTTCCTCTTACATTATCATTATTTTTTTAATAAAGCAGTTACTGCCAGAAAAACTATTCTTTCTTTTTCTCTGCTGTTCTCTCTTTTGCTATTTTCTCCTTCTGCCCATGCTACCCACAACCGTGCCGGTGAGATTACATATCGGTACATAGGCCCTGATCCTGCTCTGACTTATGAAATCAAGATTATAACCTATACCAAAACCAGCAGTAGAACGGCGGATCGGCCTACGCTGGATTCTGTTTATTTTGGAGACGGGTCTCCTCCTGTTGTCTTTGACAGGGCACTTAATGGCGGGGGAAAAGTGGAACTGCCGAATGACATTAGCCGTAATACCTACATAAATTACCATACTTATAGTGGAAATGGAAATTTCCTGATCCACTTCGAAGATCCAAACCGTAATTCCGGAGTAGTGAACATTCCCGGGTCAGTTGAGGTTCCTTTTTACGTGAGTACTTTGTTAATCATTGATCCCTTTCGTGGATTGAATAGTTCTCCGGTTTTAACTTATCCGCCTATTGATCAGGGCTGTGTGGGAAGAACTTTTATTCACAATGCCAATGCTTTTGATCCGGATGGGGATTCGCTTTCCTATGAATTGACAGTATGCAGGGGATTGAATGGGAATCCCATACCCGGGTATTCAAATCCGGTGACATCCAACTCGTTTTCAATCAATGCCATCACCGGAGATCTAATTTGGGATGCTCCGATCGCCGTGTCCGGATTGCCTCCCTGGGAATACAATGTCGCATTTAAAATTATTGAATGGAGAAATGGTTCACAAATCGGTTATGTTACACGAGACATGCAGATCATCATTGGAAATTGTAACAATTTCCCTCCTATAATTCAGCCTCTGGCTGATACGTGTATTGTTGCAGGGGATACTCTGACATTTAATGTCACTGCCATTGATCCTGATGGAAATGGTGTAAAATTGAGTGGAAGCGGAGGTCCCTTTAATTTGTCTCCTGACTCTGCGCGGCTGATCCCCATAACAACAGGAAATGATACCGTAACTTCTCAGTTTTTCTGGCCCACTAACTGCAGCCATATACGAATACAGCCTTACTACGCTCAGTTTAAAGCGGAAGATGTCTTGCCTCCGGATTCTATTACATTAGTAAGCCTTGCCGGAGTATTTATTCGTGTAATCGGACCTGCGCCTCAGAATCTTGTAGCTCTTGCCAGCGGGAACGGCATACAATTGAACTGGGATCCACCTTCCTGCAATGGCGTGGATGGTTATCGAATTTATCGCCGTTCCGGAGCTTACCCCGGTACAATTGCCTGTCCATGTGACAATGGTGCACCTGCCTACTCCGGATATACTTTACTCGATACCACCAGTAATACATCCTACCTTGATAATGATCATGGAGCAGGTTTATCTATCGGAGTGGAGTATTGTTATATCATCACCGCAGTTTATGCCGATGGTTCGGAGAGTTGCGCTACAAATCAAGTGTGCGCATCACTTAAAAAGGATCTCCCGGTTTTAACAAATGCGGATGTTATAGAAACAGGAACAATACTGGGTTCTGTCTATGTTGCCTGGAGTAAGCCTACTGAATTAGACACTGTTCAGAATCCGCCACCTTATCAATACAGGTTGTTTCACTCGACAGGATTCTTTGGAACATCCTTCAGTCAGATTGCCGTCTTTAACGATTTAAACGATACCACATTCATCGACTCATTAATAGACACAAAAAGCACAGCCTGGTCATACAGGGTTGAGTTGTATTATACAAATAATGGAAATCTAACTTTCAAAGGTAATAGCACTACGGGTTCTTCTGTGTTTCTTTCCATTGTACCGAGTGATAATCGCATGATACTTTCCTGGGAAGAACATGTTCCATGGGCAAATTATGCTTATGATATTTACAGACTGAATAGTACTACACTTCAGTATGACTCCATTGCAACGACAAATCTGAAAACTTACACCGACAGCGGTTTGGTTAATGGTGATACTTATTGTTATTACGTCAAAAGTACCGGAGAGTATACGTTCCCTGGTTTTATTGATCCTATCATCAATCGATCTCAGAAAGAATGCGGAGTTCCTGTTGACAATGTCCATCCTTGTGCGCCACAATTATCCGTTCAGTCATTTTGTCTGGATGATTTGAATAAACTTACCTGGAACAATCCGAATAATACCTGTGCGGATGATGTACTGAAATACTATATTTATTTCGCTCCTTCTTTGGTCAGCGGCTATGAGCTTATTGATTCCGTGCAAAGCCCGAATGATACCATCTATTTTCATGATAATCTAAATTCATTGGCAGGTTGTTATAAAGTAGCGGCAATAGATTCCGTCGGGAACGAAACCTTCGTACCTCTTGAAGTGTGCGTGGATACCTGTCGTCAATATGTTCTTCCGAGTGTGTTTACACCTAACGGAGATAAGGTGAATGATCTTTTCCATCCTTGTGATGAAACAACCTCACAGCAATTGCAGGAAACTAATTGTCCTCCTTACAAAAATGTAAAAGATATTCTCATTAAAATTTATAATCGCTGGGGCACACTGGTATTTGAAAGTACAGACCGGGATATAAACTGGGATGGGACAGAACGGGAGAGTGGTAAGGAATGTACAGATGGGGTTTACTACTACACCTGTCTGGTTAATTTCTACCGCGTTGATGGAGTGGAACCTGTTCAGTTAAAGGGATATGTTCACCTGTTACGGTCGAAGTAATAGGTCATTTCAGCTATTGTCTACCGGATAATGAAGTTTAATTTCACTCTCTTGCTATGTTTACAGGAATTATTGAAGCCTTAGGTACAATTACTGCAATAAAAAAGGAAGGAGCCAACCTTCGCATATCTGTCACTTCTCCCTTTACATCCGAATTAAAAATCGATCAAAGCATTGCTCACGATGGCATCTGTCTTACTGTTGTAAATATTAAAGATGATGTGTATGATGTCACCGCCATTGACGAAACCCTCAGGAGGACAAATCTTACGGCTCGTTCAGTAGGTAGTAAAATTAATCTCGAACGTTGCATGAAACTTGGCGACCGTCTGGATGGACACCTGGTGCAGGGACATGTGGATACCGTCGCACTTGTTACGTCGGTAAAAGAGCAGGACGGAAGCTGGCTATACGATTTTGAATTTCCTGATGAAAAAGGACATCTTACAGTAGAAAAAGGATCCATTTGCGTAAATGGAGTTTCTCTAACTGTCGTGGATTCCGGCAAAAACACTTTCTCTGTGGCTATCATTCCCTACACAAAAGAGCACACTAATTTTCATGACCTTAGAAAAGGAGATAAGGTGAATATTGAATTTGATGTGATTGGGAAGTATGTGGCCAGACTATTGGCGGAAAAAAACTGAAACTGTTGATTTTTTAGTAAGTTATTGAATTTGTCTATAATTTGGATTTAATATCGACCTAATTTTTATGAAAAACGGCAAAATAATCATTGCTTCCATCTTTAGTCTTTGCATTTTGATAGCCGTTTACTTTATCGTAAACCGAAAGAGGCAATCAACTCCATTTGATCCCGCCTTCTCTTTATATATTTCAGAATATACTGCCGGTAATATATCTAAAGAAAGCATCATTAGGGTTCGGCTAACAAGTGAAATTTCACAATCCCTGATCGATAGTTTGGGCACGACGAATTTATTTGAGTTTTCTCCTTCTATCAAAGGGACTACAAGGTGGGTGAACAATTACAGTCTTGAGTTTATTCCTGAGAAGAGTCTGGAATCCGGTGTCTTGTATAACGCTGAATTTGCATTGGGAAGAATTGTGACTGTGCCGGATGAGTTGAAAAATTTCCATTTCGATTTTCATGTTATTTTCCAGTCATTTGAAGTTCAGGTTGATGGATTAAAGGCTTTCGATAATTCAACTTTGCAATGGCAAAGGATATTCGGATCAGTAATGACTGCCGATGTAGAGGCAATCGAATCCATTGAGAAAATATTAACTGCACGACAAGGTGAAAAACTTCTCTCGATAAAGTGGGAGATGGATGCGGGAAGAAATAAGTTTCTTTTCTCTGTTGATAGTGTAGTCAGGGGAGATCTTGCTTCCCTTGTAATTTTAGAATGGAATGGAAAACCAATTAATGTTGATTATAAAGGCACAAAGGAAATTAAGGTTCCTGCACTTGGTGATTTTATTATAGTCGACAAAAAAGTATATTATGATCCCGAACAGTATCTCTTATTACAATTTTCTGATCCATTGACAGAAAATCAAAATCTCGACGGCCTAATAAGAATCAGTAACATTTCAAATCTTCGTTTTTCTATAGTTGATAATGAAATTAGAGTTTACGCTCCTCAACGGCTGACAGGAAGTTATGAAGTGACCATTGACAAAGGCATTCAGAATATTTTGAAGTATCAGCTTAAAGAGGCAATAAATTTTGTTATATCTTTTGAAGAACTTACTCCGGCAGTTCGTTTGCTTAGTAAGGGAGTTATACTTCCAACAAGTGAGAAATTTACACTCCCATTTGAGGCTGTTAATCTGAAGGCGGTTGACGTGAATGTGCTTAGAATTTTTGGAGCAAATATTCAACAATTCCTGCAGGTAAATTCAATGGATGGAAGAGAGGAGCTCAATCGGGTAGGTAAAGTTGTTGCCAAAAAAACAGTCTATCTGGATAAGGATAAGCTATTGGATCTGCATCGTTGGAATCGCTTCTCATTAGATCTAACTGATCTCATAAAGACAGAGCCGGGAGCTATTTACCAGATTCGAATCACTTTTAGACAAGATTATTCTCTTTATAATTGTTCTTCAAATGTGCCTTTATTGGCAAATGATGATGAGGGTGAATATGATGAGATGTATTATGAGGATGAGAATTATTCAGACTTAAGTACGGGAGGTGATTTTGTTGAACCGGGTGATTATAATTCATACTACTATCCAAAGGGTTATAGATGGGCACAAAAAGATAATCCATGTCACGTTTCTTACTTTTCAAGCCAGCGATGGGTGACGCAAAATATTCTTAGTTCTAATTTAGGTTTGATGGCAAAACGTGGAGCTGACGGATCCTTGCTAGTCGTTGTAAATGATTTGAAAACAACTAAGCCAGTTTCCCGAGTATCTGTAGAAATTTATGATTATCAACAGCAATTGCTGGCAAAAGCTAAAACCAACAACGAAGGGCTTGCTGTAGTTAAGACTCAAGGCACACCTTATTTGTTTATTGCTAATGATGGGATTCAGAAAGGCTACTTACGCCTGGATGATGGTTCTTCTTTATCCCTGAGCAAGTTTGACGTTTCAGGGGAAGAAGTTCAGGCGGGAATAAAAGGATTTATCTATGGTGAACGAGGTGTATGGAGGCCGGGTGACACTCTTCATTTAATGTTTATTCTGGAAGATAAACAAAAATTAATTCCTCCCTATCATCCGGTGTCTTTTGAGTTGTTTAATCCTCTTGGGCAATTGGTCACAAAAAATATTAAGGCAGATTCTAATGATGGAATTTATTCTTTTCAATCAACAACTTCTACAGAAGCTCCAACAGGAAATTGGAGTGTAAAAGTAAAAGTGGGTGGTGCGACATTTCAAAAGACAATCCGCATCGAGACCATTATGCCGAATCGTTTGAAAATACATCTTGATTTTGGAGACGCTATTTATAAGGGAAAAGCTTTTGCAGGAAATTTAAAAGTCAATTGGCTCCATGGTGCAGTGGCGAAAAGTTTAAAAACAAAAATCGACCTGACATTGCTTGGAGGGAAAACTGAATTCAAAAATTATTCTGGTTACATTTTCGACGACCCATCTAAAAAAGTTGAATCTGAGTCCGAGTCTGTTTTTGATGGAGAACTTGACGAAAATGGAACTGCAAGTCTTAATCCGAAAGTGGAAATTCACAATGCTCCGGGAATCCTGAATGCTGTTTTTCTGACAAGAGTATTTGAGCCTGGCGGAGAATCCAGCATCGACAAGTTTTCGATTCCTTATTTTCCTTTTTCAACTTTCGTTGGAATAAAGCTTCCGGAAAAAGAAAAGGGAAGTGAAACATTGCTGAGCGATACAAATCACATTGTCAGTATTGTTGCAGTTGATCAAAAGGGAAATTTGCTTAAAGGCGAGACTTCAGTTGAGATTGAAATTTACAATATCGAATGGCGTTGGTGGTGGGATCGTTCAGAAGAGGACCTTACAAACTATAATACTTCCAGGTTTAGCAAACTTTTAAAACGTGAAAATATTCTTCTGAATAACGGGAATGGTCAATATGTTTTAAGGGTTAATTATCCGGATTGGGGCAGATACTTAATTCGGGTGATTGACAGCAAAGGCGGACACAGCACTGGAAAATCATTTTATGTTGATTGGAATAGTCGTTATGCAAACAGAGAAAAGACTCAACCGGACGGACTAACAAGTTTGAGTTTCACTTCTGACAAAATAAATTATAAAGTTGGTGAAAATGTAATTCTTAATATTCCAAGCGGAAAGCAAGGCAGAGCCTTAATAAGCATTGAGTCCGGGTCAAGAATAATTGAAACTTATTGGCTTGACGTTAAGGATGGAAAAGCCGAATTTTCTTTTAAGGCTACTAAGGAGATGACTCCTAATGTGTATGTGTATGTTGCTTTACTCCAGCCACATTCACAAACTTTGAATGATTTGCCAATTCGTATGTATGGTGTAATTCCAATCAGGATTGAGGATCCGGCTACGAAGTTATTTCCTCAAATAACTATGAAGGATATACTTCGACCGGAGTCAAAATCAACTATTACAGTTTCTGAAAAAACAGGAGCGGAATTGTCATATACAGTAGCAATTGTAGACGAAGGTTTGTTAGATCTTACCCGCTTTAAAACTCCTGATCCTTGGAATCATTTTTATGCCCGGGAAGCTTTAGGGATTAAAACATGGGATTTATACGACAATGTTATCGGAGCATGGAATGCTAAGTTGGAACGGATTCTAAGTATAGGTGGAGATGATTACAAAAAGCCAACCAATGATAATAAGGCAAAACGCTTTAAACCGGTTGTTATTTTCCTCGGACCTTTTCATCTGGTCAGGGGAGAGAAAAAAGTGCATGAGTTCATAATGCCTCAATATGTCGGTTCAGTACGAGCAATGGTTGTGGCAAGTCACGAAGGTGCTTATGGCCAGGCCGAAAAAACAGTTTCAGTACGTAAACCGCTTATGATTTTGGCGACCTTGCCACGTGTTGTCGGGCCGGGTGAATCAGTATCTCTTCCCGTAAATGTTTTTGCAATGGAGAAGAGTATAAAAAAGGTTTCAGTACAAGTTCTCCCTAATCAATTATTTTCAGTTGAAGGAGAAATTAATCAAAATATTGAGTTTTCTGAAATTGGTGACAGGACTATTGATTTTCGTTTGAAGGTAAAGTCTGCTCTTGGAATTGGTAAAGTGAAAGTGATTGCTACAAGCGGTACAGAAAAAGCAGAGTTTGATATTGAGTTAGATGTTCGAAATCCGAATCCGTATATTACAGATGTAAAGGATACTATTGTAGAAGCTGGAAAGAAAATTTCGATACCTTTTAAACCAATAGGAATGAAGGGAACAAACAAGGCCTTTGTTGAAGTGTCATCGTTTCCTCCTCTTAATTTGGAAAGTCGTTTGCAGTACCTTATTCAGTATCCTCATGGTTGCGTTGAGCAAACTACTTCAGCGATTTTTCCTCAATTGTTTCTTAGCCGTTTTATGGATTTATCTGTCAGCAGAAAGGCCGAGGTAGAAACAAATATTAAAGCTGGCATTTTACGACTTTCAACTTTTCAGACTTCGGATGGAGGTTTGTCTTATTGGCCGGGTTATAATAAAGGAGATGAGTGGGGAAGTAATTATGCCGGACATTTTATGCTTGAAGCACAAACTTTAGGCTACAGCCTTCCTCTGGCTTTTATTGATCAGTGGAAACGTTTTCAGAAACAAAAAGCGATTTCATGGTCGTATGATAAGTATGAGCGGAGTACTTTAGTGCAAGCTTATAGATTGTACACCCTCGCTCTGGCAAAAGCTCCTGAGTTTGGAGCGATGAACAGACTTAAAGAATTTGCCGCAATATCTATTGAAGCAAAGTGGTGTCTTGCTGCGGCATATCAATTGGCGGGCCAAAACGATATAGCAAAAAGTATAACGAATCAGATTGGAACTACAGTGAAACCTTATAAAGAATTGAGTACTACTTATGGTTCGGATTTAAGGGATAAAGCAATGATTCTTGAAGCACTTTCTTTAATGGGTGAAAAAGCCAAAGCAGCTGCTTTGATGAAAGAAATAGCGCAACGGTTGAGTAGTCCTGAGTGGTTAAGTACACAGACCAGTGCATATTGTTTGATTGCTGTGGCTAAATTTATTAACGCAAATGGTATTTCACAAAAATTAAACTACACATATAAAATAGACGGTAAAAGTCAGGAGATAACTACCCTATCTCCGTTTTCACAAATAAAATTACCTATCAGCAATATGAAAGGAGGACAAATCGAGCTGGAAAATAAAAGTACCGGATTCGTTTTTGCCAGAATACTTTTATCAGGTCAACCGGAAAGTGGTATAAGTCTACCACCTACCGACAATAATTTGAAGGTCGATGTTGCTTACAAATTATTGGATGGAACCGCTCTTGATGTAACGCATATTCGTCAGGGAACTGACTTTATAGCGGAAGTCACTGTTTTTAATCCCGGAATAAAAGGGGATTATGCGCAAATGGCTCTTTCGCAGATTTTTCCTTCTGGATGGGAAATTCACAATTCCCGTTTGTTTGGCTCTGACAACAAGTGGAAGTCATCTCCTTTTGTTTATCAGGATATCCGTGATGATCGTGTATACACATATTATGATTTGAAGAAAAATCAAAAGTATACATATTATGTACTTTTAAATGCGAGTTATATTGGCAAGTATTTTATGCCTTCTACTTACAGTGAAGCGATGTATGATGCAAGTATTAATTCAAGGGTACCTGGTAGCTGGGTGGAAGTGTTCAAATGAAAAAGATAATTTTATTTTATAAAAAAAATAAGTGGAAAATTAGTTTTTTTGTAGTTGTTCCTCTTGTCTTTTTTTCTTTTTCAAAAATATTTTTAACCCAACCCTTGTTCTGCAATCCAGTTTGTCTGGTCGTTGAAGATAAAAATGGAAAATTGATTGGTGCAAAGATTGCAAGTGATGGCCAATGGCGATTCCCTTATAATTCAAAGGTGTCTGAAAAATTCAGACAAGCATCTATTTGTTTTGAAGATAAACGCTATTTCTCCCATTTTGGCGTCGATTTTTTAGCCTTGGGAAGAGCTGTCCGTCAAAATTTTCGTTCTGGAAAAATCGTGAGCGGAGGAAGCACCATCACTATGCAAGTGGTACGGCTTTCGAGACAAAAAAATAGAAATATAATTCAGAAGACCATAGAAATATTACTTTCTTTTTATTTAGAGCTGAACTATTCGAAGGGAGAAATCTTTGCTATTTATGCGGCGCATGCACCATTCGGTGGCAATGTGGTTGGACTCGATGCTGCTGCGTGGAGGTATTTTGGAAAGCAACCGGAAGAGTTGTCCTACGGCGAAGCCGCTGCTTTAGCGGTATTGCCTAATAGCCCTGCTTTGGTTCATCCGGGAAGAAATAGAAACACGCTTCTGTCCAAACGGGATTTGTTATTGGATAAAATGCAAAGTCAAGGTATTATTGATTCTGAAACTTGTAAGATGGCAAAGTTGGAATCTGTACCGTCAAAACCATTGGCATTGCCGAATTATGCTCCACATTTAGTTAATAGAATTTATTTTGAAAAGTTTGAGAAACAAAAATTTGATGAATCAAAGTTCAAAACGACAATAAATCTGACACTTCAAAAACAAATTCTTGACATTATACAAAGACATAGTGAGAGATGGACAGCTAATAGTGTCAACAACGCAGCAGCATTAGTGCTGGATGTTGAAACCGGAGATGTCCTTGCTTATGTTGGGAATACCTATAAGGGATTGAGCAATGAGAATAATAATGATGTAGATGTAATCGTAGCACCCAGAAGCCCGGGTAGCACACTTAAGCCATTGCTTTATACAGCTATGCTAACTGATGGGTTGATTCTTCCTACAAGTTTAGTTGCGGATATTCCTACGCAAATTGCCAGTTACTCACCTAAAAATTTTAATCTTGAGTATGATGGGGCTGTTTCTGCAAGGAGGGCTCTTTCCAGATCATTAAATGTTCCTGCAATTCGTATGCTCCGCTCATATGGAGTAGAAAGATTTCATCTTATGTTGAAAAGGATGGGAATGTCAACGATTAACAAACCGGCAGGTCACTATGGCTTATCTTTAATACTTGGTGGAGGAGAAGCTTCTGTGTGGGAATTAAGCGGTATCTATTCAAGTATGGCCAGGATGTTGAATCATTATTCTGAAAATAGTAGTCGCTATAATCCATCTGACTGGCACATGCCAAAATATTTGAAAATAGATGCTTCTGAAAAGAAACAAAGTACGCATAATAGGAAAGTTGACGAAGAGTTTTTCGTGAGTGCCGGATCCGTTTGGTCAGCATTTGAAGCAATGGAAGACCTGATGCGACCGGGAGAGGAAGCACTATGGAAGGAATTTAATATTTCACAAAAGATAGCATGGAAAACAGGTACAAGTTATGGGTATCGTGATGCATGGTCTATAGGTTGTACACCTAAGTATACAATCGCAGTATGGGTAGGTAATGCCGATGGAGAAGGACGACCCGGGTTAACCGGAATTTCCGCTGCCGCGCCAGTGATGTTTGATGTACTCTCATTATTGCCATCCTCTGACTGGTTTCCTCAGCCATATGACGACATGGAGAATATTGTTGTATGTCGGGAAAGTGGATTTCGGGCTCTGGATATTTGCACAGAAAAGGATTCTATCTGGATTCCTAAACAGGGTTTGAAAACGGCAGCTTGTCCTTATCATCAACTTATTCATCTTGATACGAAATGTGAATGGAGAGTGAATAGTGAATGTGAATCCACTTCAAATATGGTTCATAAATCCTGGTTTGTTCTTCCTCCTGCTATGGAATGGTTCTATAAAGATAAGAACCATAATTACAAGCCACTCCCAAGGTACCGGCCAGATTGCGTGGAGACCAATGCAGCGGATGAGGTCATGGAACTTATCTACCCAAAGCTTGCCACTAAGATTTATGTTCCTATTGAAATTGATGGAAATCCGGGAAAAACAATCTTCGAAGTTGCTCATCGTAATTCATCCGCCATTATTTACTGGCATTTAGATGAAGAATACATTGGGCAAACCAAAAATTTTCATCAAATGGCATTGAACCCACCAGTGGGTAAGCACGTGCTTAGTTTGGTCGATGAAAATGGAGGAAGGCTGATGCAGAACTTTGAGATAATCGGGAAAAATTAATCGAACACGTTGGCGAAAGCTGATGTTATTTTTTGACTGTTCACCCACACTGTTTCTCACACTCTAACTCAAACTGGCACTTTTGAAATGGGATTTAAGTGTGAGTGTTAGTGTTAGTGTGAGTCTCAGTCACAGTCTGAGTCTGAGACTGAGTGAAGAGTGAACAGTTAAAACAACTCCCGCGCAATCCTAATCGTATTCTCTGCATTTCCCATAGTATAATAATGCAAACAAGGAGCGCCACCTTTCATCAGTTCTTTTGATTGGTTTATACACCATTCGATACCGACATTCTTCACGTCTTTTTCTGATTTGCATTTACTGATAGCTTCTTCAAGATCTTCCGGGATGTCAACATGAAAAATTTTCGGAAGGGAAGTGCATTGTTTTGTTCCGGTAATAGGCTTTAGTCCCGGAATGATAGGGGCATTTATTCCGGCATCACGACATTTGTCTACGAACTCAAAATATTTTTTATTGTCAAAAAACATTTGTGTAACGATATATTCAGCACCCGCGTCAATTTTTGCTTTTAGATATTTTAGATCTGTCTTTAAGTTAGGTGCTTCGAAGTGCTTTTCAGGATAACCGGCTATACCGATGCAAAAATTGGAAGGAGCCACGTCGCGCAATTCTTCATCGAGGTAAATTCCCTTATTCATATTCACTACTTGTGAAACAAGATCCAAAGCATATAAATGTCCGAAGGGATGCGGTTCAAAAACGGATTCCGATTTTATCGCGTCACCACGAAGAAGCAGAGCATTATCAATTCCTAAAAAGTTCAGGTCAATTAAGGCATTCTCTGTTTCTTCTCTGGAAAATCCACCACAAATGATATGAGGAACCGTGTCAACTTTATAGTGGTTGATGATCGCGGCACAAATTCCAACGGTGCCCGGACGCTTACGCATGGAAAATTTTTCCAGCAATCCATTTTCGCGTTTTTTGTAGACATACTCTTCACGATGATAGGTAACATCAACAAAGGCAGGTTTGAATTCCATGATGGGATCCAGAATGTCATAAATACTCTGAATGCTTTTTCCTTTCAGTGGAGGAAGAATTTCAACAGAAAACAATGTTTTGCCAGTGGCTCGTTTCAGGTGTTCGGTAACTTTCATAAATCTTATTAGAATCTCAAAAAATTAGTGCAAGGTAAGTCACAATTTCATCAATTGAAATCCTTTCTCTTGCCTGAAAAAAGTGTAACTTTGCAGCCCTGTGAAATAAGCCTGTTGAAAGTCCATTTTTTGACCGGAATATTAGAAGCAAATCTGTTTGATCAGGATAGAAAAGATCGAAATTGAAGAATATACGCAATTTTTGCATTATTGCCCACATCGACCACGGTAAAAGTACCCTGGCCGACAGGCTTTTAGAAATCACCAAAACCATCACGCACCGGGAGTCTCAGGCGCAGGTACTGGATGATATGGACCTTGAACGAGAGCGTGGAATCACCATTAAGAGTCACGCGATACAGATGTCATACGAGCAGGATGGAGAGCAATATATCCTCAATCTCATCGACACTCCCGGTCACGTTGACTTTTCTTATGAAGTGTCGCGTTCCATTGCCGCATGTGAAGGGGCATTGTTAATTGTTGATGCCGCACAGGGAATCCAGGCTCAGACTATCTCTAACTTATACCTTGCTCTCGAACACGGACTGGAAATTATTCCTATCCTGAATAAAATAGATCTTCCTAGTGCCGAACCTGAAATGGTAAAGGATCAGATTGTTGATCTGGTCGGATGCGATAGAGATGATATTATTCCCGCCTCGGCTAAAACCGGTTTAGGTATTGATGATATTTTGAAAGCAATCATAGAAAGAATTCCAGCTCCGAAAGGTGATCCTGAGGCTCCATTGAAGGCATTGATCTTCGATTCTGTATTCAATTCTTTCAGAGGAATCATTGCTTATTTCCGGGTGATGGATGGAGAAATTAAAAAAGGAGATAAGGTTAAATTTGCGGCTACAGGAAAACAGTATGTTGCAGATGAAGTTGGAATTTTAAAACTGGAAAAATCTCCGCGTGATGTTGTTCGTACAGGTGATGTAGGATACATTATTTCCGGTATCAAAGAAGCCCGCGAAGTTAAAGTTGGAGACACGCTCACCAATTCGGATCGCCCATGTGCGGAAATGATCAAAGGATTTGAAGATGTAAAGCCAATGGTTTTCGCCGGGATATATCCGGTGGATACAGATGAGTACGAAGATTTGCGAACTGCCATGGAGAAGCTTCAGTTGAATGATGCTTCTCTTGTCTTTCAACCTGAATCATCCGCGGCTCTTGGATTTGGTTTCCGCTGCGGGTTTTTGGGAATGCTTCACATGGAAATTATTCAGGAGCGCCTGGAGCGTGAATACGACATGACCGTCATAACAACGGTGCCAAACGTTTCTTACGTTGCTTACCTGTCTAACGGTGAAACATTAGAGATACACAATCCGAGCGAAATGCCGGAGCCGAATTTTCTGGATCGTATCGAAGAGCCTTATATCAGTGCACAGATTATTACCAAGTCTGAATTTACCGGAAATATAATGACATTATGCATAGGAAAAAGAGGCGTGCTGATGAAACAGCATTACTTGACGACCGATCGCGTAGAACTTCAGTTTCACATGCCATTGGCGGAAATCGTTTTTGATTTTTATGATAAACTGAAATCCATTTCGAAAGGATATGCATCTTTCGATTATCATCCTTTAAATTATCGTCAGTCTGATCTGGTGAAGCTGGATATTCGACTGAACGGCGAGCCGGTAGATGCTCTGTCGGCACTCGTGCATAAAAGCCACGCTTTTGATTTTGGAAAAAAGATGTGCGAAAAGTTAAAAGAGCTAATCACACGCCAGCAATTTGAAATCATCATTCAGGCAAGTATCGGTGCTAAGATTATTGCCCGCGAAACGGTGAAGGCTTTGCGAAAAGATGTAACGGCTAAATGTTATGGTGGTGATATTTCCCGTAAACGTAAACTATTGGAAAAACAGAAAGAAGGTAAGAAGCGCATGCGCCAGGTGGGTAATGTGGAGATTCCGCAGCAGGCATTTTTGGCAGTGCTTAAACTCAGTTAATTTTTTCTCAGCTATAGCATGGAATAAAGCTAACCCGCCAAACTCAATTTTTACTTGAAAAGTAACTGGCAAATATCCTTTTAAATTGACCTTCTTCAAATAAATTCGCTAAATTGCAGCAGCTCACGTGTTAAAATAATATCCTTTGTAGTTTATTCGGATAATAATTATAAATTATATATACAATGCGAACAGCAGACGAAGCACCTTTCTTTCAACGTGTATTTGTTATTGATGATAACGAAACAGATCGTTACATAGCAAAGCGAATGATTCAGAAATACCGATTTGCAGAGGAGATTATTGTGATGGAATCCGCTCCTAAAGCTCTTGAGTACCTTTTATCATTGTCTGATACCCCTGAACTTCTCCCTCAATTCATCTTCCTCGATATCAGAATGCCTGAAATGGATGGATTTGAATTTCTTAAGGAATATGAAAATCTTCCAGAGAAAATTAAGTCAACTTGTGTTATCATGATGCTTTCCACTTCGTTGGATAAGACGGATCACGAACGAGCCATTGCAAGTTCTTACATTAACCGATTCCTTAACAAACCACTTGATAAGGAAAAGATGGAAATGCTCGAAAAGGAGTTTCTGGATAAGAGAGATTCCTGAGTTCAAATTTCCCGATTCAAGGACTGAAGTTGAAAGCTTATTTTTTCTTCCATCTCCCCCCGAACCCCAAAATCTTCCTCAAAACATCCCAAACGAGTGTGAAGAAAAGGAATACGGTCATTGCCCAAATAACGGCCATATTAACCGAAAATGTATCGTAAGTTTTTCCTAAAAAAGATTTAGTAGGGGTGAAGAACATCCCTTTTAACGAATTGGGGGATGGATGCATTCTGTACACAGGCTCAAAATAACGGATTATCTCATCATCAAATACCCTTAATCGTTCCAGCCCGGTACTGTTTCGCGACAACTGATCGAGACTTTCATTATAATAATCTCTTTTTCTTTCTGTAAACGATTGCTGCCCTTGTGGTGTTAGTGTCATTTTTTCAATAAGCGATTCTTTATGTTCGCTGCCGGAATTGAATTGTGAGATGTAAAACTCTCTCAAACTTTCGAGATCATTCCGCATCGTTTGAATGGTACTCATTGTTAACCTTGCATTTTCACTTAGTCCAGGGGTGGTTAAGCGGAGACGTTTATTTTCGAACTGTTCTTTTTTCAATTCATTAAATACGAGTTTCAATATTGTTCGGACAGAATCATCACTTGCTCCATTTCCAATCAATCGTTCACTCTTGTCAGTGCGTTCGCGTAAGGTGGGTATCCACCAGTCTTTTTTAAAGGTTGCTTCACTCATTTTTGCATCTAGCGTGAAGAAATCCCTTTGAAAATTATTTTCTCTGAATTGATATACACTCAATGCTTCAAATGCCCAGCGTGATGCCATCACATTTCCCACAAGTGGAACTTCTGCAGGATTACTGATTACCGGGTTTAATTTTTCAAATTTAACAATCACACCACTTAGTAGAATCTGAGGAATGATCAGGAATGGTATCAGTATATATATAGTAACAACCGAATCCAGACCTGATGAAATATTCAATCCGACGAGGTTTGCAAAACAGGCTGTTGTAAATAATACCCACCAATAGTGTAGTAACATATCCTGCACCCCGAAAATCAAATTGCCAATAACAACGAATGACAAAGTTTGAATCGCTGATACCAGAAAGAGTAAAGCGATTTTGGAGAATAAGTAACTTTGTCTGCTCAGGTTCAGGAATTTTTCGCGTTGAAGAATTTTCCGGTCACGGATGATTTCTTCCGCGCTGGCTGTCATTCCCAGGAATAAAGCGACAATCACACAAATGAAGAGATAGGCAGGTAAGTTTGGATTTTTAGTAAATACGTATTCCTCTCCGGGACCGGTATAACGTAAAATAAAGCCAAGAATTCCTGCGAGCAATGGCGCCTCAAGCAATGTAATCGCCATATACTGTTTGTTACTTAGTTTTGACAGCAGGTCTCGTGTGAAAAAGACTTTCCATTGACGAAAGTAATTTGCTTTGTTTCCACTGGCATGAGTTTCCGCATTCTCAATTTTTGTATTTTCAGAATTCACCAGGGATTTTTTATTCCATTCAAACCATTCTTTTGGCGATATTTTTCTGGTTCCTGTTCTGTTGCCGAATTCATCAACAACTTCCTGCCCGATGATATTGAATATCTGCTCCGGGTTAATATTTCCGCAAGCAGGACATTCGCTCTCATCCGCATCCGCAAATTGTGCTTGACTTTTAAAGTACAAAAGTGAATCGGAAGGGTTTCCGTAGTAGATAGGATAGCCTCCTGTATCGAGTATTAATAATCTGTCAAACATTCTGAAGATGTCGGAAGAAGGCTGGTGAATGACAACAAAAACTAACTTACCTGTAAGCGTAAGTTGTTTTAAGAGATCCATAACATTCTCCGCGTCGTGAGAGGAGAGTCCGGAAGTAGGCTCATCAACAAATAAGACCGCCGGCTCGCGAATTAATTCCAATGCAATATTCAAACGTTTCCTTTGTCCACCACTAATGGTTTTGTTCAAAGGATTCCCAACCTTTAAATCAGCTGTATCAGTTAAGCCAAGGGAGTCGAGCATGTTCATTACCCGAATACGGATCTCCGCATCACTATCTTTTCCATAGACCAGTTTGGTATTGTAAAAAAGATTCTGATAAACACTAAGTTCTTCAATTAAAAGATCATCCTGTGGAATGTTTCCAATCATTCCTTCCAGTACCCGCGCATCTTTATAAATGTCCTTTCCATTGAGTAGTAATTTGCCGTCTGAAACAGGTGATGTTCCGTTTAGTACGCTCAGTAATGTCGACTTCCCCGCACCACTGCTACCCATAATAGCAACCAGTTCACCTGATTTTGAAGTAATGTTGAGTGAATGAAGTCCTTTCTTCCCATTTGGAAAAGTAAATTCCAGATTTTCTGCCCGGAGCTGGATGGGTCTTTCTTCCTGTTCCCCGATAAATTTTTTTAATACATCACTATAATAAAGTGCCTGAATCTTTTGTCCGCGTAACACGGCTCCCTGAGTAAATACTGAAACGATATCCGCCACAACCGGCTTGCCATTCACGGATAAAAGATCTTTACCTGTATAGCGAAGAAAAAACATTCCCGCCGGCTCAATATTCAGAAACCAGATGCTCTGATCCGTATCCGGATGTTGTAACTGATGATAGAGGTGATTCCCTGCTTCTGTATGCTTCCGCACACAGAGCACAGATTCATGTTCAAGATTTTCAGGTTTGAGATTCTTTACCGTTAATGCCAGACAAAGCTCCTGAAGTTTTTGTTCTATGTTAAAGACCGTGGCTACGGTTTCTAAAAACTCTTTTTCCGGTTCTGTGATCTGAGAGTCCGAACTGTTCATGAATTCTACCAGCCGGATAAATACAATGTATTTCTGACTGGTATTTAATTCCTTGTTAATCTCGGTACAAATGCGGAGAGCTTTCACAGAACTGAGGGCAATTTTCTTTCTGGCTTTCGTGAGATCGTCAGCACCCTGAAGTGAAAGTAAATGCGCGTCAAACAAGGAAAGATATTCTGGTATCCTCTGCAGACTGAGTTGTTGGCGTAAAAACCCCTCTACCACAGAACGACTTTGAAGGGTAAGCCTTTCCAAACTGGCACCTATCGCGAATAACTGCATTAAGGCTCTAAGGATTCGTTCACTCATAAGGACAAACTATTTACAGAAGAAATTAAAAGACTGGGTTAAATGTAAAGAAATTTAAATGCTAAGCAGACAGTTTCGGAAGATTAGAAGAGTAAAAAAAATAAAGACCGCCAATTTAATTGAGCGGTCTTTGAAAAGTATTACCTGAGGAGCCGAATTTGTTTAGCCAATCAGGCCATCGCGGACTTTTTTAACGGCAGCAGACAATTTATCAAGATTGGCTTTATCCAGATCTTCCGGATTTTTAATGCTATCGTAAGTTTTCTTTAATTCTTCGAGCTGTATGTATAGCTGTGCTGAACTTGGAATCTTTTTTAACTCAGTGAAAAGATTCAACAGGTTGTCGACATATAATTTCTGGTTGTAAATTTTTTCAAAGATATCTGCATTTTCTTTTACACGTTCACGATCTTTCATCAATTCAATACTAAGGTACTGAACTTCGATGATGGTACCTGCCAGCACGTGTGCAGCTACTTCAAGACGCTTATTTGTTTTCAAAAACGCGTCTGTCTCCGCATAAGCTCGGTCAATCATTTTAATTAAGGAGTCACGATTATCAGCGTTCTCCCGGAAACTCGTAGTGAAATTATCGAAAGTTTCCTGCACGCCAAGTTTTTCAGAAAGTTTTCTTGTGCTTGCATAATACTCCAGCAAATCCTGATTTTGTCCATAGAAGGCGGCATAAGCCATGTCGATTCCATAGACACCATAATTGATTGCTTTCTTATACGCAGTGTTATATTTTCCTTCAGCGGAAGGAGGGTTCAGGAGATCTTTATTAAATGGAACCTCATGCTGGTAAATAGCATTGATTATTTCCATAGGTGAAGGAAGATTCGCGATGGTATAAAAGAATTTGAAGTCCAGAAGTTCTCTCGCGGCGACAGAGGCAGAATCCTGTGGTTCCACGGTGGTGGTATCCATAAATTCTTCCGTAGGTTGATCACTCTTATTACTGCCACAGGAAAATAAAATGGAAACGCCGGCAAGGCTAAAAATCAAAAGAATCTTTTTCATAAATTAGTGAGATTTGATGCAAAAATAGAAAGGATTGGCTAAAATCAAAGAAGTTTTGCTATCCATTGATTGAATTAGTACATTTTGATGCAGCAATTGCCAGATCTCCTTAAAATGCCTTAATTCGTGATGAAGATACGGATTTATGTCAAAAACAAAAGTTCCTGTACGTAAAAAGACAGCGGAAGCCAAAATTCCAAAGGATTATTCCTTCATTCAGTCAATTGGCTGGATGACAATACTATGTCTGGGAACCTGGCTGGTATATGCAGCTTCTCTCAAATTTGAGATACTCAATTGGGATGAAAAGCATTATATCTATGAGCAGAGTATGACTCTTGGGATCTCCTGGGAGAATGTGAAAGCGATGTTTTCGAAGAAGGTCTTAGGTAGTTATAATCCTCTGGTGCTTCTCTCATTTGCATTCGATCATGATTTCTCAGGGTCCAAAGCCTCCTGGTATCATGGTGTGAATTTATTCTTTCACATTCTTAATACACTCCTATTGTTTGCGGTTATTCGTAAACTGGGATTCCGTGTTTTGATTGCAGGTTTCATAGCTTTACTCTTTGCCATTCATCCAATGCATGTCGAATCTGTAGCATGGATAGCCAGCAGAAAGGACGTCCTCATGGGATTTTTTCTGTTCTCCTCCTGGTGGTTCTATCTGCAATATCGAACAAATAAAAAGTGGTATACTTATGGCTTTTCTGTGTTCCTTTTTCTTCTCACACTTTTCTCAAAAGCACAGGCTGTTACCTTCCCTTTGATACTAATCCTCTCTGATTACCTGCAAAACAAATCCTGGAATTGGAAGGCACTTTACAACAAGATCCCTTTTTTCATTTTGTCAATCATCTTTGGGTATGTCGCTATCAGTGGCAGTACCTTTTCCGCGGACAAATATGCAGTGCCATTGAGTATTATTGAAAAGCTATCCTATTCACTGATTGCACTATGGGTTTATATTTATAAATCCATCCTTCCAATTCAGCAAAGTGCCATCTATGCTTTTCCGGAGAAAGGTTCCGGAACATTTATATTTCAGTTGGTTTTGAGTAGTATCATTTTGATTTCCGCAAGTTGGTATGTAATCCGGAATTTTAAAACCAAACCACTGATTGTCTTCGCAATCCTGTTTTTCCTCGTAAATACATTCCTGACATTGCACATTGTTGCAGTAAACAGTTCCTTGATCTATGAACGATTCACTTACCTGAGTTACATAGGACTCTTTTTTTTAATTGCGGTGCCTCTCACTGATCAGAAATTTAAAAAATATTTTCACTGGATTCTTGGTATTATCTGTATCATCTTCGCCTACCTGACTACCGAGAGGCTTCAGGTTTGGAAAAATAGTGTTGCCTTATGGACCGACACCATTAATAAAAATCCGAATTCGAATGAAGCCTACAATAACCGGGGTGATTATTATAATTCTGCCGGTATGCTCGACAAAGCCTTTGACGATTTTACCAATTCCACGCGGGTGAATCCGATACAACCAAATGCGTATAATAATCTGGCAGTAATTTGGTTCAAGCGAAATGAACTTGGTAAAGCTTTAATCGAAAATCAAAAAGCCCTGGATCTTGATCCGGTGTATGCTCAGGCAATATCCAATCGTGGCATTTTATACTATAATATTGGTAACATGGATTCTGCAAGATACTTTTATAAGAAAGCAATTGAGATACTCCCAAATTATGCATTTGCCACTTGTAATCTTGGATCTGTTTATTTGCAAGAAGGAAAGAACGACTCTGCAATATTCTATTATAAGCGAGCACTCGAATTACAACCTGTGTACCATGATGCAAATAAATACATGGGCTTAGCTTTCCTTAAAATGGGTAATTATGATGAGGCAGAGAAAGCCATATATGCTGCAAATAAAATCAATAAATCATCCGATGCTCTACAAGCTCTGAGTTCTGAATATCTTTTACTTGGTTCAAAGGCGTTTCATGCGGGCAAAACGGACAGTGCCATATTCCTTTGTGAGAAAGCCATTTACTATTTCCCGCAAAATGCCGAAGCCCATTACAACCTCGGTGGCTATTACCTGACCCGGCAGAACCTCACTAAGACCCGCGAATGCTGGAAAAAGGCCCTTGAGATCAATCCGAATTACAAGGAGGCGAAGGAGTGGCTGGGGAGGATTGGGGGGTGAAGAATTTAAGAGGCATTAATTCACATCCTCGGAGAGAATTCGTACTCAACATTGTCATCCAAAGGGATCTTGTGGGTTTGAGGCGTTACTGATTGCTAAAAGAAAATAGAATTGAATGAACAAATTTTAGTCATACAACATCTCTGATTATCGTAATGTTGTGCGAGAATATCGTGAGCCGGTTCATTCTTATTTTTTGACTATTTAACTTGATTTTTAACCACAAAAGAATACAGAGGAAGCGCAATGCACACAAAGTTAGACTCCCAATGACCGGAATGTTTGAAAATTACCTCCTGGGCGGGATCGTCCCGCACCGGCAACCGGGTGAATTTAGTATTTTTTTCGAATAGTAGTTAAACCATGATGTAAATTCCGCCACGTTGCTTAATGCTTAATAAATCTTTGCACAATTTTATTTTCATTTGAAAATAAGGTAGTGACATAAATTCCCGAATTAAGATCAGATACATTAATTTGACAAATGCTTTCATGCTCTGAAAGTTCTACAGACTTCAGTTTTCTGCCAAGCATATCGTTTATTTCAATAATACCAATATTCCAATTTTGCAACTCATACTTAATGGTTACAATATCACCAACAGGATTGGGAAAAATGGATATGGAAGGTTTGGACGCATTCTCTTCAATACCAACGAGGCCGGTAAATAAAACAATCCCATTCGTACTCACTCCGGGAATGTAAAAATTACCACCAACAAGATATAATCCTTGTGGGGTAAAAATGAAATCGGAAATTAGGGTATTATAAAAAAATGGAACAACTGGAGACCACTGAGTGCCATCCCAGCGTGCAATTCCCGACGCTGCTATACCTCCGATCTGTGTGAACCCTCCACAGACATAAAGTTCCCCTTGAAATATTTTCATCTTCCAGACATCAAAATCAATGCCTAAACCGGCATCAGAAAAATTTTGTCCGTCCCACTTAATCAGATTGCTCCCATAAGGAGTGTTAAAATATCCTCCAATAAATAACTGGTTATTATAAGTAATCAAACTATTTATGGTACTTGATCCAAATGGAAAACTGTATCCTCCTACACGCTGAAATTGCGTTCCATCCCATACTGATAAATCATTTGTATTGGTAATCGAATCGTAAAAATTCCCTGCTACATACATATTGTTCTGGTAAAACTCAATAGCTGAGACGGAGTAGGAGGAGGCGGGAAGATTATATGGATAAATTACTCCATTTGAATATTTGCAAACATAGTTTGCGGACACTGACCCAACGTTTGTGAACATACCACCTAGATATAAGTCTCCTTGGTATTCGGTCGCTGCATCGACCGGGCCATCTGCACTTTGTGGAAATGTATCCCAAACAGCACCATTCCAATAATTTAACCATTTATATACATCAATAGGCGCAAGATTATAATATAATGAAGAGGCAAACAGTGTGTCATGATACATAAATATTTTATAAACTGGTGCTCCAAAACGGAATCCATCGCCTAAGGAATCCCAATGAGAACCGTCCCAAACTGCAATTTGATTTGCAGGAACTCCTCCTGCATGATGAAAATTTCCGCCTACATAAAGTTTGTTGGACGAACTATCATAAACCATAGTTCTAGCTGCATCGTCGAATCCTGTTCCACAAGATATCCACTGACTATTTACAAATTGAGGCAATAAGATAAACAATAGAATTATCCTGCATCTAATCATGCTTGATAAATTTTGAAGATACGATCTGATCACCAATATCCACCATCACAAAATAGATGCCAGATGCAATCTTCGAAACATCAATTGTGCCAGTGAAATTGCCTTCATGCGTTGAAACTAACGGAGTAGACAATACTTCAATACCTGTAGGCGAAATGATTTTCACTGTTAATGAAGATTCATTTAATGAACTCTTCTTTAACCGTAGTAGAATATTTAATTTAGAATCAGTTGGATTGGGGGCTAAATAAATATTAGAATTCCTCAATAATTGTTCATTTTCTTCTACACCAACCAGTCCATCAAGATCAAAAAAACCAATGTAGCAATCCACACCACCAATCTTGTCTCCATTTTGCCAATAGTATGTAGCGTATTCAACTTGTGGCACCGGTGTTGCGGTAGGAGCCGTAGAATATCCAGCAAAATATAATCGATCCTGATATGTTACAAGTGATTTTGTTTGTTCAAGCCCCGAATACTCCAGGCCTCCAAAGTAAGATGACCAGATTAAATCATGATTTGAATTGAAACCTGCTAAAAAGGTTTCACCAACTCCAGTAAAAGTATTTGTAGAATACAGTACGCCGCTTGAATTGCAAATAGGAAAATCAGTTGGATTTGTTGTTAAAGAACAAGTGTTCACAGCGCTGGAAGAAAATGTTTTACCGGAAATGAAAATTCTGCCATACAAATCTCCTGCAATGGAACCTGCATTATCCTGACTTCCTCCACCAAAAAAGGTACACCAATTTCTCGTATAACCATCAAATTCAGCAATAAATACATCTGTATTCCCACCTGCATATACTTGATTATATGAGCCATGTGGCGTTGTTGGGAATGTGGTTTGACTACCAGTATGTCCTGTAACAAAATATTTCGAAGAAGGGCTGTAGGTGGATGAGATACTGTTTGCACCAATGTAATCAGCAGCAGATCCTCCAAAATAACTTGACCATTCCAATTGATTACTAGAATTAAAAATTGCAAAAAAACCATCCGTTGATCCGCCATTGTAACTTGCGTCATAATACCCATTTCCGGGATCACAATCAGGGAATTTTCCGTTGTTCAGAGCTACACAGGGGGTACCCGTACTAGGATTATCAGCAACAGTGCTTTCGGTAATTCCAACAATAGCAATTCGGTCGTTGTCTAATAATGCCAAATCTGAGATGCGTTCACCTTCATCACCTCCAAAAAATGTAGACCACAGGACATTGTCCGCATCCGAAAATTTAATCAAAAAACCATCACCCAAATGTATTTGGCTACCATGTCCGCCATAAACACTTTGATTAAAGCCACCGGTAAATGTTGTTAAGGGAAACTTTGGAGATATGCTTGTTCCATCGCTATTTGTGTTACCTGCAATATAAATATCTTCATTACCGTTCACTTTAACGGACCATCCATCTTCCCATCCGTTCCCACCAATGTACGAACACCAATGCCTCAATCTTCCGTCATTCCTTAATTTTAGGATAAAGGCATCCATGTTGATGTTTGTGCCAGAGCTCTGTTGATTTAGATTTAGATAGTTAAAATTTCCTCCCAAATCTGAGGTTAGAACTGGGAAATCAAAGCTTGCAGTTGAACCTGTAATATAAAGATCCCCAACTCTTGATACCGCAATTCCACCTGCTTGATCCAAATCAGTGCCTCCGAAATAAGTACACCAAGCAACGTTTCGGGATAAGTTAGTCGTGCCTATGTAATTAAATTTATTAATGATCAGATCTTGCCCACGGTTTGAAGTTTGCAGTGAGTTTCCATCCACATTAGGAAAGTGTACCGAATTTGTTGTTCCAACAGAATAAAAATCACCGTTGCTTTCAGTTACAACTTGCTACCCATAATCATCAGAAATTCCTCCGTGGTATGTGCTCCACTCTAAATTGCCGATTGATGTAGTTGGATTTA
>CAYHFJ010000027.1:0-29210 GCA_964355885.1 uncultured Flavobacteriales bacterium | reverse complement strand
TTAAGGAATCATTTTCAAATCGGTTGATGCCTAGTGTAATTTGTGGTTTAATAAATTGCCTGAATTTCCAATTGCCGCTTTCTAATAATCCTGTAAAATAGATTAGCCCTGCTGTAAAGGTACTTTGTTCAGCATGAGAAGATCTGAAAAAAGTTCCATATTCATAGCTTGAACTCAGGTAGCCCCATGAATAATACTTACCATGAGATGCTTTAGCACTGAGATAAATGCGACCTGTATTGTTTCTGACCTGGTATCCTCCCGTAATGGAATAGACCTGCCCAACAGGAACATCTTCAGTAAAGCCATATTGGAAAACGAATTGATCCTGCATGTATTTTCGGGTCGATATACCAATGCTTCCCAAATAAAAATCTTCGTTAGGAAATTCTTCTTCTTTGCCGGCAAGAGGAACCGGTCTTTCCGGATACCGGATTCTTAGGTATCGAAGTGTTGAAATAAAATTTGTTGTACGATCATTTTCAGAAGAACCTTTGAATATCTGAATAGCGTTACCCAGCCAGTAGTCTTGTGAACTGAGTTTGTGCCTTTGTAATATCATCACCGAATCTGTTGCAAGAACCGAATCGGCACTGAACTGACGCGAAAAATTTACTCCCGCCGCCCACTTTGCAAGGGGAGAAAAAAATGGACGGTCAAAAGCAAGGCTTTTGGTATAATTTCTAAATTCATCTGAGTTAAAATGTACATTCGTATTAATATAGGTATTGCGTAAATTGGGTATATAATAATTGAGATCATATGCATACTTTCCCTTGGATTGATTGTATTTCAAGCCATTCTTGGATTCATGCCCTAATCCTATAAAATTTTTATCAGTTAAAGTAATGTTAGTGTTGGTAGTGGAAATAGAAATTTTTGGAATAATACTCCATTTGTCCATTACCCGTATTGTGACATCAACAGAATCTGAATTTTTTTCAGTGTTGATGAATGTAAATTTTACATCTTTAATATATGCCATTCTTCGCACAAGTCGCTCGGATTCTTTCACGCGCAAGGAGTCAAACACCTGGTTTTTCCTGATTAGTAACAGGTTTCGGATGTTTAATTGTCGAGATTTATTATGAAGCTTGTTTCCGGCCTTATACAAAAATGTATTGGGAGACGCACCGGTGTCAGATAAAGAATATCCGAATGGATCGAGCGTTTCAATGTTAATTTGCCTGATTATTTTTCCTTCAAATGCCTTGTAAGATTTTTGTGTAGGTTTTTTTAGCGCTATTTTTTTGCCTTTTTTTTTGGGGGAAGCTAATACTACAGGCTTGAAAATAATACGGTAAATGAATTTTGTAAATTTCCGCTTCTTTGAATAATTTTCAATTTTTTGGTATACGCTCGTCGAGTCTGCAGTGGCCGGAATGTCTTGTGCTGACGTGTAGTCACTAATAAGCAATGTAAAAAATAGCAGTAAGAGGTTTGTTTTTAACCACATGTGTGCTTAGACATTTTGAACCATTTAGAACACCCGGTTATTTAACTGCTAAGGTATTTATCTATTTCAAAATGTGACCATCAATTATACGGGTAATCTTTGAATAAAATCCTCAAGATGCCTGTTAAACTCTTCAGGTTGCTCCAGATTGGATAAATGACCCGCCTTATTAATACTGTACAGGCTCGAATTCGTAATGTTAGAATGTAAATATTCAGATTGAGCCAGAGGTGTGACAATATCTTCATCACCACATAGTATTAATGTCGGTACAGCTATGTCTTTTAATGTGTGGCAAGTTTCATCCCGTTGAGCCAGTGCATGAAGAGTACTTGTAATAGAATCAGTATCTGTTGAAAGGATTGTATTCCGGATACTGTTGATTAATTCCTTTTTTGTTTCCTGAGTCTCGGAACAAAATACTGCTTTAACAAACCCGTCGGCAAAGTTTTTTAAGCCATGATCACTTATTTCGGTGATAGTTTTCATACGTTTTTCTTTGGCTTCCGGTGAGTCAGCAATACATTGTGTATCGCTCAACACAATTGCTTCAAATCTTTCTGGATACCGCGAACAGGCATTCAGCAGAATATATCCCCCCATTGATAGCCCGCAAACAATTGCTTTTTTAACAGACAAAGCATCCATGAATTTTACCAAATCATCTGCAAACAAGGTGATACTTATAGTTTCTGTTCCGCCAGTCGTTTTTCCAAAACCCCGAATATCATAGGAGATAACACGTCGGTTTTTACTCAGGGATTCCAGTTGAGGTTTCCAGGTTGATTTGTCAAATGGAAATCCATGAATAAATATTACCGGAATGGTGCCCGCCCCTAAGTCGTCATAACACATTGTGATGCCATTGGCGGTAATGCTGATATCCCTTCCGTTTTCTGTTATTGTTTTCATGCTTTAAATATTCGATTGTTTTTGATCGATAATATGCGTAATTATTTCTTTTTCTCCTCTTCTTGTTGATTCTTTTTCTCCTCCTTTATCTTTTCTTCCTCCTCCGCTTTTTTCTTCACAGCCTTGGCCTTTTTATTAAAATAGCCTCTTAGCAGGACATTCTTCTTGGCTGCTTCCATATTTTCATTTAAGCCTTTTGTTCCCCTTTTAAGATTAATCATTGTTTGATTTAAATTAGCTGCAATTGTTGAATCCTGAATTAACTGTCCAAGTGTTCCTTGCCCGCTATTTACCTTAATCATTATTTCTGCCAATTGTGCTGAGATAACCTCCGCATTTCCTGCTGTTACCTCTAGGCTGGCCATGATTGCGTCGGTCTCGACCGGTTCAACCGAGGCTAACAGTTGGCCTTCTTTAGCCACCGGAGCATCGAAATTGCCTTGTGCAATAACCAGAAGGCGATCTCCGATGAGCCCTTCTGATCCTATAAACACTATGCAATCGGATTTTATAAATTGTTTCACATCCTGCCTTATTAGCATTTCGACTTTTACCGTTGAATCGTTCAGCAGGTGAATATTGTCTACGGTGCCTACATTGATTCCTGAAAAACGGATGTTGTTTCCAACTTGCAGTCCGCTTACATTATAGAATGTTGATGTCAATTTGTAAACCGGATTAAAAAGATTTTTCTGTTTCCCGATGATAAATATAGCTAAAACAAATAATCCAATTCCTCCGGCCACGAAAAGCCCCAGCCGTATTTTAAATTTTTGTGTATGTGTTCCCATCTTGTCCTGTCATTTGGTTGTTAAATACTGTATTGTTCATTGCTTTTTGAAGAATGATTTTATTAGCGGGTCATCCGATTTGTCAAATTCTTCAGATGTTCCTTCTTTATAGATGCTTCCTTTGTCAAGCATCACTATTCTGTCGGATACCATACGGGCACAAGTGATGTCATGTGTGATTATGATTGATGATGTTTTGTATTTCTTCTGCACATCGTTAATCAGTAGGCTTATTTCTTCGGATGTCACAGGATCAAGTCCCGTGGTTGGCTCGTCATAAAACATGATGAGCGGATCTACTACCAATGTTCGGGCGAGACTGATTCTTTTTCGCATTCCTCCTGAGAGTTGAGATGGCATTTTGTTTAGGGCGTCTGACAAACCTACATTTTCAAGCACTTCGTTAATTTTTAATTTTATATCTTCTTCCTTAATCCCCTTTTTAATTCTACGGAGCGGAAATTCAAGATTTTCTTTTACTGTCATGGAGTCATATAAAGCACCACTTTGAAATAGGAATCCAAATTTCTTTCTAAGTTCACCCAATTCTTTAGAGTTAAGTTTAATCACATCTTTACCGAACACGTTAATTGTCCCGCTATCCGAACTTAACAATCCAACGATACATTTAATTAACACTGATTTACCTGTGCCCGATTTTCCAAGTACAACAAGATTTTCTCCCTTAAATAATTTTAAAGAAATGTCTTTTAATACTTCCTCCGAACCAAATGATTTCCTCAGATTAAGTATTTCTATGATTGCTTCATCTTGGGTATGGATCTGTTCGGGAGAACTTTTGTTTTCTGTTGAGGTCGTCATGATATAATCATATCAGTAATTTGTACTGCAATCATATCAACTATGATAACTAAAAGCGAAGCCAGCACTACCGCCGAATTTGCCGCGAGACCTACACTTTCAGTTCCTCTTCCGGCATGATATCCTTTATAGCATCCTACTAAGCCAATGACAGCACCAAAAAAGAATGATTTTATTACCGCCGGAATGAAATCAATAAATTCAACGTGACTGAAAGCTTGTGAAAAGAATAAGACGAATTTAACATCGCCTTTGATGTTAGCTCCGGCCCAGCTCCCAAGTAAACCGAGAGCATCTGCATATAAGATAAGTAAAGGAATCATCAATGTGGACGCCAGCACTCTTGTTACGATTAAAAATCTGATGGGATTTGTAGATGATACTTCCATAGCATCAATTTGTTCAGTTACTTTCATGGAACCCAGTTCGGCTCCCATACCTGAACCTATTTTTCCGGCACAGATAAGTGCAGTGATTACAGGCCCCATCTCCCTTATCAGGGATACGGCAACCATACCAGGAAGCATTGTTACCGCTCCGAAATCTACAAGTACCGGTCTTGATTGAATAGTCAGAACCAACCCCATGATTGTTCCTGTAATGGAAATAAGTGGCAGTGATTTATATCCGATCTGAAAACACTGACGCATGAACTCTTTAAATTCAAAATCCCGGGAAAATGTCTCTTTAATTATCTTGTGAATAAATAGAAATACATCAGCAACATCTGTCAGAAAATTGTTTGCAACTTCCGTTTTAGCCAGAGTCTTATCGCTAAGCCTGACTGTTTGCTTCGAGGCGTATTGCTTTACTTTATTTACGGAATCAAAGGGTTTCATTTTTATTTTTACGATTGTGATAAGATTTTAATCAATAATGGGATTTTAAAGTATTGCGCTACCGCTGCATAGTTCAACGGGAGAATTATTCACTGGCCGAAATTCAAAGTATAGACAAACGGATATATTCCGATGTTGATCAAAGCAAAATGATAATTGAATGGATTGTTTCTTTTTGAATCCATGCGAGATAAAACAGAATGACAACTTATGAGTGCTGGTATTTGTCAGACAAGTCAAAGTTGTGGATCTGTAAGTACAAAATACCGGCCGAATTGTTGTGTCCCCGACTGTCGCTCTTGTATTAATGTGAACTAAATATTGATTTGACTCAGTTTATTTATTTACAACTACCAGGTATTTTGAAGCACTCCAAAATTTTTCGGGATTCGATATGAGAATAGTTTTGATCATTTTCTCATTCTGCACGTCTTTCTCCAAAGAATAGGAGTCATTTGCGTGACTTGTGATAATTTTTACGTCTTCACTGTTAACAGGAATGCTTGTAGTTTCAGTATAGTCAATCCTTGTAAATTTGTTGTTGTCTATGTTGCTTGTAAGTTTTGAAGTTTTTCCAATTCCCAGCAGGCCTCCTTTTCGATCAATAATTTGTTTGTCTTCTAAGTCTTTGGATTTTCCGACAATGAAGTATGCAGTATGTAATGCCATGGTTTCCTCTGCAATTATTCTGGATTTTTCAGCACCTTCGATATTTAATGTATTAACCGATGTTTCCAGTTGTGCTACCTGCGCATTTAGGTTTGTCAGTTTTTCGTTTAATGCGGTAAGTTCAATATCTTTTTCAATCATCTGATTTTTAATGATAGCTATAGCTTTTTCAAGTTGAACATTTTTGTTTGAAGAATTCTTCGCCTTACGCGTCAATTCATCAATTTTTTTTCTGTTCTGATCCATTAATTCATTGATGGCCGCAATTTCCGCATTGATCCGAGCCTTCTGATTTTGTTTTAATTCACCTTGCTTGTCAGTGCTGAGCGAAATAAGATTTTGCTTAGAAGCTACTGAATCTAAATTCCCTTCCACTTCATTAAAAGCGACAATGAAATCATTGATGACGGAATTCCGTTCATTCACGACTGCGATAAGAGAATCTTTTTCATGACTTGTTTTTTCAAGTTCTGCTTGGTTACAAGCTGTTAATGATAATATGGCAATTGAAATAATTAGATAAGTTTTCATTGTAGTTGGTTTTAAAGAGAATAATTCGTGTTATGAGACTTTCTGTGTAGACAAATTGACGAAAAACCAAAGGATTGTCTATTACATATTACTTTCCATTTGTTACATTATTCACTGATACAGGACAGTTGGAAACAAAAAAACCGTACCAAATTAATTTGGTACGGTTTGTATATTCAAGATAATGTCCGATTATTTTTTATCCAAGTTCGTTTTTAACCCCCAAAGCTCAATATGTGCTTTTTCATCCGCTTTATTTGCGAATGTTCTGTAGACAAAAACAACTTTTTTCAAATTGCGTTCATATCCATCTAAATCAATCACACGGCTTTCTTTTCCGGCCATGATTTTGTCAGCTAGTTTGATGTCTTGTTTGTCGCCACTTTCATAGTACACTTCCAGATCCAGGAGTTCAACTGAGGCATCTGTAACCAGAAATTTAATAGCTGAAAATCGGTCTGCACCGACAACCGGGATGTCGTCTCTGTCAGTTTTAAAATCTACATTTCTTTCGCCAATTTTATGCCATCCTGTTTTATCGCTCATCATAACAGCCGGACTTGAAACGGCAGCTTTGTTAGGATTTACATTTGTCTTTAAACCCCATACTTCTAATTCAGCTTTTTCATCTTTCGAATTCGGCATTGTTTTATATATGAAAACAATTTTCTTTATATCGCGTTCGCTGCCTTTCAGGTCAAAGACGCGGCTTTCACTACCGGCTTTCATAGGATTTCGTACTTCAATGACTTGTTTGTCTCCTTTTTCATAATATACTTCAAGGTCATAAAGGTTGATGGATGCTTCTTTCACGATAACTTTAAGAGCCGCGAATCGATCGGCTACAGAAACCGATACCTCATCGCGGTCAAGTTTTAAATCAACACTTTTACTGGCTATTTTATGCCAGCCTGATTTGTCGTTCATCATTACTGCCGGTGTTTGAGCAGAAAGTTTTGCATAACTTCCCGCAATAAACAACAGAACAATTAATCCTAATTTTTTCATGGTTTTCGTTTTAGAATACGTTTAATTTTATCGGAACAAAGATCTTGGAATTAATAGTGACGTGCTTTGTATAATTATATTTAATATTTACATTATTCACTGTATTCTGCCCTGATACAAATTTGTGAAATATCTATACTTCTTTGCAAATTCGATCTGACTAATAAATCTTCAATCCTTTTCAATTTGAATTTATCTTGGGCTTAGATGTAATTCTAAATTTGTTCCTTCTTGCCTGACCCAAAGTTCTTTTTCTTTCAGCCGTAGAATGAAGTAGCTCGCGTCTGCCTGATCATTTTCGTAGTCAACTTTAATCTTTTCTTTGTCATCCTCTAAAGACCAGGTTCCCTGAGTGTTGTATTCGTATAGAATGCCTAAGAATGTGTAGTGAGCTGTGAGGCTTGCAGTTTCATCTTTTCTCAGGCTTATTTCATACTTATCAAAGCTTCCGGTTACTTCGTTGCCATTATCTATCGCTTTTTCAACACGCCAATCATTCGCAATCCTTGCTTTTTTTGATGCAAGGCTGAAGAGGGGACCATCGTCGTATTTTTTGCACGAGAATAATAAGGTGCCACTAATTAGCACCAATAGAACAGTTGTTAATTTATTTTTCATTGAAGTAGAGTTTATTAGTTAATTCGCTAGTGTAGTTTTCAATCAATAAATTTGCAGCCTGGAGACATGTTTCTATTGAGGTGTCTTTTTTTCCTGTAAGTGAGAGTATTGAAATGGCCTCATTATTTCCTTGCTTTGCATTCAGTCCAAGAATTGCCGCTAAGAAATCTTTGTCCTTACTAGTTATGTCTAACAAGCGGGACACATATTGAATATGTTTCATCGGAGTTAATTTTGGGATGCTTGGATGAGTTGAAATTTTATAGCAATAAAATATAATTTTATGTTTAGATTAATTTCAGTGTTTTCTGCTTTGGATAGAATCACTTGAAAGTAGCAAGTTGCCGGACATATCAATAAATTGTCCCTCATTCACAACAAACTTCGATCCGTCTGGAGTAATAATAGTGCCATTGCTCTTTACCTTAACTCCGTTGTGCATAATTATTTCCTTGTTCAGCGTGCTCCACTTTCCATTATTACGTATCATCATTTTTCCATTTCGCAGGGTCACACCATTTGTAATCCCATTTTCTTCGTTTGAAGCAACAGATTTTAGGGTATCATCTACACTGCGTTGGTCTTTTTCACTATCAATAATTACGGGTTTTTTATAGCGATCTCTAGTTAATTTAGTGGCATCTTCATCGGAATCATTACTTATGAAATCTTTAGAAACTGTATCTTCATCTGCCGGATGCTGTTGTTGCCTTAATGAATCGGATTGACCGACAGCCAAGATGTGACAGAAGATCATTGAAAGGAGTAATATTACTTTATGCATTACGCACTGAGCCTTTTGATTCATCACGCAAAGTTTTGAAAATATTCCACAAAGGTTGTTACATAATATTTTAATTATTTACATCTTTTACTGATTTTGAATATGATGCACGTGGAAGCCGGATTTAGTATAGATGAAATAAATAAGGGCTGTTGTAAACAACAGCCCTTAACGAAAAAAGGGGAAACACACACACTTGCTAAATGAAATAAATTGGAGTAAGTAGATATTGCGTTTTAATCTCTTGTTTTTAATCGATTGTTTTAATATAAATAGACATAACCTGTCAGTGGATTGACATAGGCTTTGTTCAAAGTAATATTTCTTCCTGTATATTGCTCATCATATTTTTCAATTAGATATTTCGCAGCCGGTGAGGCAATCAATATCGCGATGATAAGCAGAATCAGGAGGCTTCCAATAATGAAGAATGATGATTTTGCAAGCTTATTCATTTTTTCATTTTAATGGTCCTTTTATGTACAAAATCAATGATTAAAATATTTTTGCAAGGTCTTAAGTTTGATTGAAAAGTTTCTTGCAAAGTTTTGGAGTATAGTTATATTATTCTCACATCAGTTTTAGTGTTCACTAATTGAGATCCCAATTTTTCAGTTATGAAGGTGTTTGCACCTCTTTTGGCAATAGTATTGTCATGGTCTGGAGCCTCTTAAAAAAACGGAGAACTTTTAACTGGAGCAAGATCAATTTGATCCGAATCATAAGGTTTACATGAAAAAAATATTTACTTTTAGCTAAGTTTGATGCAAATAGTTAAGACTCCTATTTTGAAGTTGCGCATAAAATACATGGTTAGCAATCGATGCAAGATGCTGGTGAAGGAAGAGTTAAAGAAACTCGGCCTGCATTACACGGCAGTTGAATTGGGGTCTGTTGAAGTCATGGAGGATCTGGATAAACAGGTTCTGGCAAAGTTGAAGGTTGCCTTGTTGCAATCGGGTTTGGAACTTATGGACGATAAGAAGGCGATGCTTATTGAGATGATTAAAAATGTGATTATTGAAATGGTGCACCATTCAGACAATTGGCCAAAAACCAACTTTTCGGATTACTTAAGTGAAAAACTGGATTATGATTACACCTACCTTTCAAACCTTTTTTCAGAAACAGAAGGCGTTACTATTGAACATTTTATTCTTCTGCACAAAATTGAAAAGGTGAAAGAGCTAATTCTTTATGATGAACTGAACCTGACAGAGATTGCTGATAAAATGCATTATAGTAGTGTAGCTCATTTGTCTACTCAATTTAAAAAGATTACCGGATTGACCCCTTCTTTTTTTAAAGCACTAAAGAGTAAGAAGCGAAGCACATTGGAAGATATGTGAATAGTGTAACTTATTTTTATAGTTGTGTAACAGATTTCCTGCTATGCTGGCGGATCTTTACAGAATATTAAAGCACTCTATCTATGAATTTAAAAGTGGAAAACACCAGTCAGTATGGAGGTAGTAAGGAGACCACTTATGGCTCTTTGAGCCATGTTCAAGGCATTGTATATAGCTTCAAGCAGTACCGCGAATTACTTCGGCTTCCAAGACCCCAAATAAATAACTGCATTAAACAAATTATTTAAAAAATATAGATATGCAAAACAAGACAGTTGCAATTTTACTCATCGTTATCGGAATTATTATGTTAACCTATACTGGCTTTAACTATGTAACCAGAGAAAAGGTTGTAGACATCGGTCCTATTGAAATTAATAAAGACACCAATCATCCGGTAAAATGGTCTCCTATAATTGGAGGTGTATTGCTTCTGGGAGGAGTGGTCTTGTTGCTGAAAGATAAAAAGAGTTAAAAATGATTAGTAAAAATTCCAGATGATATTGAAATACATTTATATATACTAAATTATAAAAAAGAAAATGAAAAATTATCAAATTAAAATTGTGGCTATTGCCTTGTTGGTTATTATAGGTGGATTACAAGCCAAGGCTCAAAAGGCGGAATTTGGAGTACGGTTTATGCCAACGGTTTCTTCCTTCGATATGCAAAGCAGTTCAGGTGGAGTTGTGAAAGGGGAGGCGGTATTAGGCTATGGTGGCGGAGCATTTCTTGGATTCAATTTTAACGATTACGTTGGAATACAAGTTGAAGCTATTTATAATTCTATTTCACAGAAGTATGTAGAAATGAATGTTGAACGAAAAGTCAATCTGAAATATCTGAATATCCCATTATTGTTGACATTAAATACGGGCAAAAGCAAAGCAGTAAATCTCAGTATTGTTGGAGGTCCGCAATTAGGTCTTAGTGCCGGTAGCAGTATTAAGTCATCAGGTGGGGACGGAACTACCACCACTCAGGCAATCTTGTCTGTTAAAAAAGGTGATGTAGGTTTGGCTTATGGTGCAGGACTGGATTTTGGCATTAATTCTACCCGATCCGTTCGGCTGGGTCTTGGTTTTCGGGGAGTATTCGGACTGGTAGACATAAGTGACAATAGCGAAACGAAAGTTGCTGATACATATTATGTTTTGGATCGGACAAAAATTAAAACGTATTCAGGTTACATCGGATTATCCATTTTATTTTAAGGAAATTTGAATAGATTGTTAGTTTGTGTTTTTGTTACATGTATGTTTAGAGTTAATTGCATTAAAGCTGGTTTCAAGTTGAACCCGGCTTTAATGCTAAAATCTTTTACCCGGCGGTATTCCTTATTCTCTCAAAAGATATAAACTAATGATCTGATCATTCATTTGTACTGAGATGAATTTGCTGTATTTCTATATGATGTGTAGCCAAGGTTTAGGGTTCATTCCTTTATGAATATCTGTGAAATATATAAATATTCTCTGTAATTTTATAATGTATATATGAGATACAAGTCATAATTTTGTTATCTGAGGTAGTTCTATCATGTATCATGAAAAATGCGATAATTAAGAAAATGGATTATGGATGGCATAGACTTAAATGGTAATTGGAGTGAACAAAAAAGCAGATTAAGAGTAAAGTTTGCTGTGTTAACTGAAAATGACTTGCTGTTCGCTGAAGGCACAAGGGATGAAATGATTTCTAAGTTGGAAAGGAAACTTGGCAAGACAAAAGAGGAAATTCTGAATATTTTGGCAAATATCTAATCAGAAACAATTATTACGCGATCAAAATATTCAATAAAGTCAGGCATTAATTTAAACAAGTATTTAAAATAAATAAAATGGGAAACTTACTCTACACAATTGCTGTCATTCTGTTGATATTATGGGCGATAGGATATTTCGCTTTTAGCCTTGGAGCTATTATCCACGTACTGCTAGTGATAGCCGTAATCTCAATCTTGTTAAGACTTATTCAAGGCGGTAAAATAACTAAGTAAGCCAGGCGTTTCATTCTGCGGCTTGGTCAATCTCATTTTGATTGATCGGGCTGCTTATATGTTTTTTTTATCGAGGAGGAACTTATATTGATTTTCTTCGATACCATTTGTGGGATTCTCTTTATTTTGTTGGACAGGTTAACCCGGTATCGGGAATTTTGCTCTTTTTTTTTAGCTTTTGATATAACCGTGAAGCGTTGAATGGTAATTGACTTTATGAAGAAGTTAATTTGAACCATATCGGTCTTTTACCTGCATTTGAGAGTTGCTGTAAATGCAGGCTTGAGATCAAATCTGTGAATTGTATAAAAAATTTATAAAGTAGTATAACATTTGAATGTCATTTGAGTGGTACTTTGTATGACTTGTTATAACCTTAAACACTCCTTGAAACTATACATTAAGTACATGGTAAGCGCCCGTTGTAAAATGGCGGTGAAAGAGCAGTTGAAAAGGCATGGCTTACATTTCATTGTTGTGGATCTGGGCGAGGTTGAGATCATGGAAGATATATCCACTAGCCAACGTGAAAGTCTGAAAATTGATTTGCTGGAGTCCGGACTTGAGTTGATGGATGATAAGAAAGCTGTATTGATTGAAAAATTGAAAAATGTAATCATTGAGATGGTACATCACAATGATGAATTAATAAAAGTTAATTATTCTACTTATCTAAGTGAAAAGTTAAATTACGATTATACCTACCTGGCAAATTTGTTCTCAGAAGTTCAGGGAACGACTATAGAACAGTTTATTATCGCGCACAAAGTTGAGCGGATAAAAGAATTGATTATCTATGGAGAACTCAGCATTACTGAGATTGCATGGAAGATGAATTATAGTAGTCTCGCGCATTTGTCAAATCAGTTTAAAAAAGTGACCGGATTGTCACCGTCTCACTTTAAGAAATTGAAAGATAAAAGACGAAGCCCCCTTGAGGAAGTCGGAAATGTAAATCTTGTCGCGGAATAGGATCTAAATATTCTTATTCAGGTATCAAACCTGATTAAAAAAATGAAAATGAACAATAATTTTGAGTCCAGGTATGTCAGAAGTTTGATAGAGGCCAGCAAAGATCCTCTTTTTACGGTTAATCCCGTTGGGAAAATTACCGATATGAATCATGCGTCTGTTTTGATTACAGGAGTCTCTCGTGAGAATTTAATAGGAAGTGATTTTTTTGATTATTTTACTGACCCTGTCAAAGCAAGAGAAGGGTATCGCGAAGTTTTTGCCAATGGCTCTGTAATAGATTTTCCGCTTACAATTAAAGATCACAAACTCACTGAAGTTTTATTCAATGGATCTGTTTATAAAGATGAACTGGGCATTGTGTTGGGAATAGTTGTTGTTGCCAGAGATATAACGGAACGTAAAAAAATTGAAAAGGATCTGATTGAAGCAAGATTGTTCGCCGAGTTAGCCACAGAAATAGCCCAGACAGCCAAAGTCAAAGCAGAGAGCGCCACTGTCATAGCCGAAGAGTCTGTTCATGCAAAGCAACAGTTTTTGTCAAACATGAGTCATGAGATCAGGACTCCAATGAATGCCATCATCGGCTTCACGAAAGTAATTTTGAAGACAGAACTTTCGGCAAAGCAAAGGGAATATTTGACAGCGATTAAAATGAGCGGTGATGCATTGATTGTCCTGATCAATGATATTCTGGATTTGGCAAAAGTGGATGCCGGGAAAATGTTATTTGAGAAAATTGCATTTAAACTTTCTACCTCTCTTTCGGCAATGCTTCATTTGTTTGAAGCGAAAATTCACGAGAAAAATCTGGAATTATTCATTGTGATTGACATTAATATTCCCGATATTTTAGTAGGTGACCCTGTCCGTCTGCACCAAATTATTCTGAATCTGGTGAGTAATGCCGTGAAATTTACTTCACATGGAAAAATTACAGTAGAGGTAAAGCTGGTGAAGGAAGATGATGAATATGCATCAGTAGAATTTCTGGTGTCAGATACCGGGACTGGAATAGTTAAAGAAAAGTTAGGAATAATTTTCGACAATTTTCAGCAGGCATCAAGCCAGACATCGAGGCTTTATGGGGGTACCGGTTTAGGACTGGCTATCGTGAAGCAACTGGTAGAATCTCAAGGTGGTACTATTTTCGTTGAAAGTGAAATTGATGTCGGGTCATGTTTTAGATTTGTATTGGAATTTAAAAAAGCGTTGAACCCAATTGAATTTGAGACAGAATTTTTAATACCAAGTAATGAGTATAAGGACATTAAAGTTCTCGTAGTCGAAGACATTGCACTTAATCAGTTGTTGATGAAAACGCTGTTGGATGAATTTGGATTCGGTTGTGATATTGCACCGAATGGTCGTATTGCCATTGAAAAAATGGAAGATGAGTTATATGATATCATTTTAATGGATCTGCAAATGCCTGAAATGAATGGATTTGAAGCGACAAAGTATATACGTAATACATTAAATTCAAATATTCCTATCATTGCTTTAACTGCCGATGTAACAACCGTAGATTTAGCAAAATGTAAGTTCGTTGGCATGAATGATTACATCGCTAAACCGGTTGACGATCGCCTATTGTACAGCAAGATTATTGGATTAGTGAAAAAGCCAAAGGAACGGGGATCTGTTAATGAGACTGCAAATGAAAGTACACAGACTACGGGCTCTAAGTGGATTAATCTTGATTACTTATCCCATCGCACAAAATCCAATCCCAAATTAATGATAGAGATGATTTCTCTATATCTGGTACAAACCCCTCCATTAGTTGAGGCCATGAAAAGTAGTATTAAGACTAAAGATTGGGGAGCATTATATTCCGCCGCCCATAAAATGATTCCTTCTTTTTCCATTATGGGAATCAGCAAGGATTATGAGGAGATGGCAAAAAAAATTCAGGGATTTGCAAGCGCGGAACAAGAGTCCGAGGGAATAGCGGATATGATTCTTCAAATTGAGGCTATGTGCACGCAGGCTTACATTGAATTAAAAGAGGAAATAGAACAGATTAAAAAACTAAACTGATGAATTTGAATGATAAAATAAGAGTATTCCTCGTTGATGATGATGCTTTATACCTCAGAACTTTAGAAATTGAATTTTTGCAACATGCGGATTTTGCAATTGAAACCTTTGCAACGGGCGAACTTTGTCTCGCAGGTTTGGTAAGGCAGCCGGATCTGGTCGTACTGGACTACCATCTTGATGGAATTGAAAGTAGTGCTATCAATGGCATTGAAACCTTGGATAAGATTAAGGAATTTAATGAGGAGATACCTGTCATCATGCTTTCTTCTCAGGATAAAATTGAAGTCGCGATTAATTGTATGCACCACAAAGCCTTTGATTATGTCGTGAAAAGTGAAACAGCCTTTATGCGCCTTCGGAATGCTATTACCGCCGTTTTTAACTTTAAAAAAATGGAAAAGGAACTGAAATGGTACATGGAAAGAATGTGAGTTAATTTCTTTTTCTTGACATCCATTAAATGATTATAATACAGTTATACAGATTGACTGTTTTGCAATCAACTAAATGTCCTTATTCTCTTAGTATATGCCCGCCCTCCGTACTATTGCCCACATGGACCTTGACTCCTTCTTCGTCTCAGTCTCTTGCCTGGAGCATCCGACCCTCAAAGGAAAGCCTGTCCTTATCGGTGGTACTGGCGACAGAGGGGTAGTCGCTTCCTGCAGCTATGAAGCGCGTGCCTATGGAGTGCATTCGGCTATGCCCATGAAATTCGCACGTCGTCTTTGTCCGGATGCAGTGGTGGTTCGCGGTGATTATGATCGGTACAGTTATTATTCCGATATGGTCACGGAAATTATCAGCGAGAGCGTTCCCTTGTACGAAAAATCTTCCATCGATGAATTTTATCTCGACCTCAGCGGAATGGATCGCTTTTTCGGGTGTTATAAATGGGCCACCGAACTACGACATAAGGTGACGAAAGAAACAGGGCTGCCCATCTCATTCGGAATTTCCCCCAATAAAACCGTTTCGAAAGTAGCTACCGGTGAAGCCAAACCCAACGGACAATTAAAAATTGATGAGGGTATGGAGAAAAGCTTTCTCGCTCCGCTGACGATCAACAAGATTCCAATGGTAGGCGATAAAACGTATCAGCTTTTACGTAGCATGGGAGTAGAGAAGATCTATACCCTGCAACAGATGCCGGTGGAGCTGATGGAAAAAGTATTGGGAGAAAACGGAATCGTTATCTGGCGAAAAGCCAACGGCATCGACAATTCCCCTGTTGAACCTTATTCAGAAAGAAAATCGATCTCCACCGAAGAAACCTTTAGTCAGGATACAATCGATGTAGAGAAACTGAGTGCCTTACTCATCGGAATGACCGACAAGCTCGCTTATCAGCTCCGCGGCGAAGATAAGGTAACGTCATGTGTAACCGTAAAAATACGTTATTCGAACTTCGACACACATACCATGCAGGCCCGCATACCTTATACTGCCTGTGATCATACGTTGATTGCCAGAGTGAAGGAAATCTTTCAGAAACTCTACAACCGCCGACTGCTCGTACGCCTCATCGGTGTGCGCTTCAGTCATCTGGTCGGTGGTGGCTATCAGATTAATTTGTTTGACGACAGCGAGGAGATGATCAAATTATACCAGGCAATGGATAAGATGCGCAATCGTTTTGGCGAGGGCTCGGTGCAACGGGCTATCGGCAACGGAGTGCGGAGGCGAAGCTTTAATCCTTTTAATGGGAAGTGAATAAATAGTATAACAATGATGACGCTATACAGTACGATATAATGCTTCAGGAAAAACAAGTGGCTGTATGCCACCCGAAAATGTGCGCCGGATTCCATACATGGGGAACGATTAACCTTCTGCAATTTTTTTTATCATATTTCTGAAAATAAAATAGTGAAACGGCAGCATTAAATACCAATAATTTCTTCCGGCAATGCCATGTGGGCGAAAAGTTGCTGTTTGTTTAAGAATGTATTGGTCGTGATGTTTGATAATCGAAAATTCCAACCAGGCTTCGCCCGGAATTTTCATCTCCGCGAATAAAAGTAAACGGTAATTTTTCCTGTCGGCAAGAATAACACGCCAGAAATCAAGCGCATCTCCCGGTTGTAGTTCGTTTTCATTCCTTCGCCCACGCTTCAAACCTACCCCGCCAAAGATTTTGTCAATCATTCCGCGCACCCGCCATAAAGTATCCGCATAATACCAGCCATGCACCCCGCCTATTCCGAAAAATCGGGCAGCCACCTCCTCTATTTTATCACTGTCAATCTTTCTCCACTTCCGGTCACGGAAACAGCCATTAACCGGTACTTCAATATAATTATTTATATCCAGATGGTGGAGCGTACTCGAAGATGCATCCTTCCAGGTCGATACAACCATGTTTTGACTAATCACTTGAAAAGCAAGCTTAATAGCATCCTTATAAGAAATCATTTCCTGCGGAAGGGTATCAAGAACATCGTTGTTGTGGCAGATTGTATCATTCTTCAAACTTTCCATCAATTGCCGCGCAATAGTAAAATTAGTGCTGGTAGCGAAATATAACCAATAGGATGAAAGTCGTGGTGTAAGAAATGGTACCGTGATAATTTTTCGTTTATATCCGCGAACTTCCGCGAACTGAAGCATCATCTCTTTATACGTCAATACATCCGGCCCCCCGATCTCATAGCTCTTCATAAAAACCTTCTCATTCATTATAGAGTCAAACAGGTAGCGTATGACGTTTCGTATACAAATGGGCTGACATTTGGAATGAATCAATTTGGGCGCAATCATAAAAGGTGTTTTCTCTACAAGGTCACGTATGATCTCAAAGGAAGCACTGCCTGAACCGACTATAATACCGGCTTCAAAAATAGTATAGGCAATTCCTGAGTCTATGAGTATATCCTTAACCAACTTTCGCGCATTCAGATGAGACGATAATGCATTTGCATTACTAATTCCGCCGAGGTAGATTATCTGTTTTACTCCGGTGAGTTTCGCAATCTCCACAAACCGATCCGCCGTGATCCTTTCATGTTCCTCAAGATCCTTAAATGTATCCTTTAGAGAATGGATCAGGTAATAGGCAACATCAAATTGTCTTCCTTTAAAATAATTTTCATTATTATGAGGAGATAAGAAATCAAAATCTATTATGGATATTTTTTTAGAGATATCCGCTTTAGGCTGAAAACGTATGCTCTCCCTGACCACACAAGTAACGTCATGTCCAGCTTCCACCAGAAGTGGCAGTAAACGCATTCCTATATAACCATTTGCCCCAGTCAATAATATTCTCATAATAGTTTCACTTTATTGGGTTTTATAATGATAATGATAACCATAATCCTATGGTTCACCAAAACATCAACCGGCCTTTTTTTTTATATTTTGTTTCCTTGTAAAAATGGTCATAATATTGAAAAAAATTATCTATTTCAAGAATAAATTACGAAATCGTAAATTAAAATATGATAAATTCTCTCCATGACATGCATCATGCTATATAATGACAAACGTCATGCTTGTATTATTGCATTCACTTTAGATTCGAGAAAAAATTTATGCGACACGATAAAATTATTGATTGGGCTACATTATTGTGTGTTTTTGGTCTGTTTTTAATATCTGCGCAGGTATTTTCACAAAACACAGGGCAAGAACTCTATAAAACCAACTGTATTTCATGCCATTCAATCGGAGCTGGCAAACTCGTTGGCCCGGATCTCTTGGGAGTGAATGAGAGGAGAAGCGAAGAGTGGTTGATTAAATGGATTAAATCATCACAATCTCTTATTAAGTCAGGTGATAAAGATGCTATTTCGCTCTTTGACTCATATAATAAGATACCAATGACTGATTTTAATTTTTTAACCGATGACAATGTCAAAGCGATTCTCACTTATATAAAAGAGGAAGGAATGCTTGCGCAAAAAAATAATAACCCAGTAGTCACTGCAGCGACAGGTACTTCGGTTATTGATCCTCCGGTGGTTAATAAATCTGCATTTAGTCCAAGTATCTCAGAAATAATTCTACTGACACTCGTTGCTATACTGTTGATAATAATATATATAATGTCAAAACTTGTAATTAAACTATCTGATAAGCTTGGGGATTATTACAGTAATGACAGAAGTACTTTTTGAATTGATTCGGAAACATGTTGATTTTAAAATGTAATTCTTTAATGTAACACACAACTCAGACTTAAATAACTCCAACTTCATGAGAAGATTCTTCTACTATCTTATTTCATCAAAGCTGCTGGTATTAATTACCATTTCTCAACTGTCGGGTCAGACCAATGGCGAATCAACTTTTAAGCAGGTTTGTTCGGCTTGCCATTCCATCGGCAAAGGACGCCTTGTAGGCCCTGATCTCGTTAATATTGATCAGCGGAAATCTGAGGATTGGGTAATTCGTTTTGTTAAATCGTCACAATCTGTAATAAAGAGTGGTGACAGCTATGCGGATTCTCTTTTCAAGGCATACAATCAGGTAATAATGCCGGATCAGCCTTCTTTAAGCGATATTCAGATTAAAGAAATACTCACATATATTAGTACAGAAAGTGCGGCCATGGCAGTTACTGAAACCGCAGGAACCGATGCTTCTGTAACAGCTGTAATTGGCGACATACAAAGAGGGAAGGATCTGTTTGTCGGAAATATCCGGTTTGCCAACAACGGCCCGACATGTAATTCATGTCACAATGTAAACCTTGAAGGTTTTATCAGCGGAGGCGTACTGGCCAAAGACCTTACCCAGTCAGTTTCAAGATTAACATACGAAGGTGTTAAGGGGGTTATTGCAGGACTTCCTTTCCCGCAAATGAAACAATCCTATTTAAACCAACCCCTGACTGAACAGGAGATTGCAGATGTTTCAGAATTTCTGAAACATACAGACGAGGTCGCGGCAACACAGGTAGCAAGCACAGTAGGAAATAAAATGCTAATGGGTGGAATTGGCGGAGTTTTAATATTACTGATACTGTTTTCATTCTTCTGGATAAAAAGAAAACAGCGTACGGTAAATTATTCAATTTATGAACGACAAATTAAATCAACAAAACAATATTAAATAAGATTATAATCGAAATACATTTGACCCTTAACAAATAACTATACTATGAGTTGGATTGAAGATATTATCGCACCCAAAACCCGCCAATGGGAGGAGTTTTACCGCAACCGGTTTCAACATGACCGTATTGTACGAAGCACACATGGTGTGAATTGTACAGGTGGCTGTTCGTGGCAAATTCATGTTAAAGACGGAATAGTTGTTTGGGAAACCCAGCAATTGGATTACCCTCTTTTGGAGGATTCTCTTCCGCCATATGAACCACGAGGTTGTCAGCGTGGAATTTCATATTCATGGTACTTGTACAGCCCGCTGCGCATAAAATATCCGCTTATCCGGGGAACACTCCTTGATTTATTCAGGGAAGAAAAAGAAAAGACGGGCGGCGATCCGGTAAAAGCCTGGGAGAATCTTCAGAACAATAAAGAAAAGCGCAAACGATACCAGAAATCAAGAGGCAAAGGCGGATTCAGAAGAGCATCATGGGATGAAGTTCTGGAAATTATGGCTGCTGCAAATATTTATACTGCAAAGAAACATGGTCCTGATCGTGTTGCCGGTTTCTCTCCTATTCCCGCCATGTCAATGTTGAGTTACGCTGCCGGTGCACGTTTTCTGCAGCTCTTCGGCGGATTTAATTTAAGTTTCTACGACTGGTATTGCGATTTGCCCACGCATTTTCCGGAAATGTGGGGCGAACAAACGGATGTATGCGAAAGTGCTGACTGGTATAATTCAAAATTGATTGCCGACATGGGCGCATGTCTGAATATGACCCGCACTCCCGATTGCCATTTCTTTGCCGAGTCGCGCCACAATGGAACAAAAGCGGTTGTCTTCTCACCAGACTTCAGTCAGGTTTGCAAATACGCTGACCAATGGATACCCGTGCATCCGGGTACCGATAATGCTTTTTGGATGGCTGTAACGCACATCATTTTGAAAGAATTTCATCATGAAAAACAAACTCCATATTTTATTGAATATACAAAACAATTTACCGATAGTCCTTTTTTAGTGCATCTTGAAAAAGAAGGGGATCATTATAAACCGGGACGATTGGTGCGTGCCAATGAAATGGACAAATGGAAGGATATTGAAAACGGCGACTGGAAATTTTTAAATGTAGATGAAAAGTCCGGTGAACTTGTGGTGCCGAAAGGGACAATGGGGTATCGCTGGGATAAAGCCGGCGGTAAGTGGAATATGAAATACGAATGTGGGGAAACAGAAATGAATTACGACCCTGTACTCACTAATTTAAAAAAGAATGATGGCATATTACAAACCGAGTTTATTGAATACGGATTAGACAATACATTTTTGCGTGGCGTACCGGTTAGGTATCTCGATACAGTTAATGGGAAAAAGCCTGTTGCCACTATATATGATTTGATGATGGGTCAATACGGTGTCGATCGTGGCTTAGAGGGTCAATATCCAAAAGATTATACTGATAAAGACGCTTCGTATACCCCGGCTTGGCAGGAAGTATTCACAGGTATTGATTCAAAAACAGTTATTCAGTTTGCCCGCGAATGGGGAAATACAGCTGAAACAACAAAAGGCAAGTGCATGGTAATTATTGGTGCCGGTATCAATCACTGGTATCATGCGAATTTGATTTACCGCTCTGCTGCAATGACTCTGGCTCTTACAGGTTGTTTCGGTAAAAACGGTGGAGGACTTAATCACTATGTTGGTCAGGAAAAACTGGCTCCGGTTGACTCATGGGGCGGCATTACCTTCGCTAAAGATTGGGTTCCTACTGCAAGGTTGCAGCAAGCTCCTATCTGGCATTATATCAATACCTGTCAATATCGCTACGATGGCCGTCATTCACATTATAATGCGGTTCCCGATAACGAGCTGACAAGAAAACATACAGCCGACAGCATTTTTACAGCGGTGCGTAATGGATGGATGCCATATTATCCGCAGTTCAATAAGAATCCGCTTGAAGTTGTAAAAAATGCGGAAGCAGGCGGCGCGAAAACTGATGAGGAGATAATTAAACATACTGTTGAAGAATTAAAATCAAGAAAGTTACAATTCGCAATAAACGATCCTGATGCCGAAGAAAATTTCCCGCGCCTCTGGTATATTTGGCGTGGTAATGCGATTACCGGAAGTATGAAAGGGCACGAGTATGCGTTCAAACATTACCTGGGTACGCACCACAATTCGATTGGGAAAGATTCCGATGAGCATACGGAAGAGGTAGTATGGCATGAAATCGCTCCGGAAGGCAAAATGGATTTAGTCGTGGATCTGAATTTCCGAATGGATTCCTCAGCTCTCTATTCAGACATTGTACTCCCAGCCGCTTCTTGGTATGAAAAAACCGATCTGAATAGCACCGATATGCACTCGTTTATTCATCCACTTGGACAAGCAGTTGCACCGGTTTGGGAATCAAAAACAGACTGGGATATTTTTAAGCACATCGCGAAAGCGACCAGTGAAATGGCAAAAAAATATTTCCCCGGAGTGCATAAGGATATTGTAATGACTCCACTCTCACACGATTCTAAAGATGAAATATCACAGCCCACCATTAAGGATTGGTACAAGGGAGAATGTGAACCCGTTCCCGGGAAATCCATGCCGAAACTGACTGTGATAGAAAGAGACTATACACAGATTTATGAGAAATTTATTACCCTCGGAGAAGGTATCCGCGAGAGTGGCTTAGGTGCGCATGGAAATCACTATTTCTGTAAGGAGGAATATGATGAGATGTGCACATCTAATCATTTTCACCAGAGAAAATACAACGGTAAAACACTTCCTTCCATCCAGGAAGACGAGTGGGCGGCGAATGCAGTGCTTCATCTCTCCACGCTTACAAACGGGAAACTGAATGTACAGGCATACAAAAACATGGAGAAAAAAACCGGCCTTGTACTTGCAGACCTTGGTGAAGGAAGCAAAGACGTTAAACTTCGCTACCAGGATCTGGCTGCTCAACCACGGAGGTATAATACATCGCCGCTTTGGTCGGGTCTGATGAACGACGGAAGAGCTTATTCCGCTTATACATATAATGTAGAACGGTTAGTTCCGTGGAGAACGCTAACAGGAAGACAACACTTCTATCTTGATCATGAATTATACATCGCTCATGGGGAGCATTTGCCTACTTACAAACCGGCTCCTAGACCCGAAGTTTATGGTGATCTGCGTGAAACATGGAAAGATGGAAAAGCGCTTGCCTTAAATTACCTGACTCCCCATGGTAAGTGGCATATTCACTCTACCTATATGGAAAACCTTCGTATGCTTACTCTGTCACGCGGTTGTGAACCATGCTGGTTAAGTGAGAAGGATGCGGAAACCCTCGGAATAAAAGACAATGACTGGGTTGAGGTTCATAATGATCACGGTGTTTATGTTACGCGCGCTTGTGTCAGTTCAAGAATTGCACCGGGAAGCTGTATCGTTTATCACGTGCCTGAAAGAACCGTAGGAATTCCAAAATCGCAACTTAGAGGCAATAAGCGCGGAGGCGGACACAATAGTGTCACACGAACGCACCTGAAGCCAAATTATTTAAGCGGAGGTTACGGCCAGTTCTCCTATCATTTCAATTATTGGGGACCGATTGCACCTCAACGGGATACGCATGTCATAGTAAAGAAAATGGAAAAACTTGTCTGGTAGAAAAAAATAATGGCTAAAGGGTATTCATTCATGTAAATAACGCTTGATGAATAATACCCGGCCGAACCAGCCTGAATCGAATAATTATTTAAACTAACTGATATCAATTATGGATGTTCGCTCACAAATATCAATGGTGTTTCACCTCGACAAATGCATTGGCTGCCACACTTGTTCTGTAGCGTGTAAAAATATCTGGACCGATCGGAAAGGTGCCGAATATATGTGGTGGAATAATGTTGAAACCAAGCCAGGTACAGGCTATCCTACGAAATGGGAAGACCAAAGCATTTACAGGGGAGGTTGGCAAAAGGAAAATGGGAAGGTTTCCCTGAAAGGCGCAGGAAAAAGAAGGGGGTTGACAAATATATTCTATAATCCGAATATGCCGGTAATTGACGATTACTATGAGCCGTTTACTTATAGATATCTGGATCTGATTGAAGCACCCGAAGGCGATGATCAACCGACTGCCCGCCCCGTATCACTTATTACTGGTGAGCCTATTGACATAAAAATGGGTCCTAATTGGGATGATGACCTCAGCGGAACCCCGGATTTTGCCCGCAACGATCCGAATATGAAAAATCTTTCCGCCGCTGAACAGGAAGTAATGTTCCAGCTGGAGAGAATGGCATTTTTCTACTTACCGAGGATCTGTAATCATTGCCTTAATCCGGCTTGCGTGGCTTCTTGCCCCTCAGGTGCAATTTATAAGCGCGGTGAAGATGGTGTTGTGCTTATCAATCAGGAAGTCTGCCGCGCATGGCGCATGTGTGTAACCGCATGTCCCTATAAAAAATCCTATTACAACTGGCATACGGGAAAATCTGAAAAATGTATCCTGTGTTTTCCACGCCTTGAAGCGGGTCTCGCGCCTGCATGCATGCACTCCTGCGTGGGAAGAATTCGCTATCTCGGAGTTCTCTTGTATGACGCATCAAAAATTGAGTCAGCCATAAATGATGATGAGAAAAATCTGATTGACCGCCATCTTGATATAATTCTGGATCCTTTTGATGAAAAAGTAATTCGTGCGGCAAAAATGAATGGCGTGGCCGATTCAACTATTCATGCTGCCCAGTTTTCACCAGTATATAAATATGTAAAAGAGTGGAAGCTTGCCTTACCTCTTCATGCAGAGTTTCGCACATTGCCGATGCTGTTTTATGTGCCGCCACTGCTGCCTGTGATGGCAACCGTAAAACAAGTTGACAACAGCGTGCAAGCCGGTAAGATGAATCCAATAGCAAAGTACTGGGACGACAACTGGCTCTATGATACAAGTACAGAGGAATTGTGGGGAACACTCGAACAGGTTCGTTTCCCTCTGAAATATCTTGCAAGTTTACTCAGTGCGGGTGACGAGGAAATGATAAAGGACAAATGGAAAAAATTGATGGCAGTGCGGATTCACCGGAGAAGAGTAACTGTTGGTGATATTAGTAACGAAAAAGCGGATCAAGTATTACGTGAAGCCGGCCTGACCGCTGAAATGGCGGAGGGGATATTCTATCTCACTGCACTTGCAAAATTTGAAGACCGCTTTGTCATCCCACCTGCACACCGTGAACAGGCGATTGAAATGCTCGATTTCACCGGTGATGCAAAAGGGGAAGTCGGTTTTGGCATAAAGAGTAAAATCAGAAGAGGACTTTAGAAAGTAAACGAGAAATTCATAGTTTACCTTCTTGGATATAGTTCGAATTCAATATTCATTAATACAACAAAGGACAGGAAATGCAAGAACCTTCGAATAAAACAAATATAGAATTGGAAACTGAAATTATACCTGCCACTGATGGTATAAGTGACTACGAATTGCTTGCCGACTTATTTATATATCCCAATTCGGAATTCTATAAGGATAAAATTACGGACATATACGGGTATCTGTTAAAAACTACTCCCGAAGCGGCGGAAGCTATGGCTCAGTTTATGGAATTTCTGGAATCAGCTACGCTAAAAGATATGCAGGAATTATACTTGCGTTCTTTTGACGTACAAGCCATCACTACTCTTGATATCGGATTTATTCTTTTCGGAGAAGACTACAAGCGTGGACAACTGCTTGTACATTTAAACCAGGAGCATCGGGAAGCGGGAAATATTTGTCACACTGAATTATCCGATCACCTGCCGAATGTTTTGCGCCTTCTTCCAAAAATGAAAGATGAAATTATGCGGAATGAAATCGCAACCCGCCTGGTGATTCCGGCAATTGTGAAGATGACGAGAGAATTTACTCCGGAGAAAATTCAGAAGAAAGACGAGATTTATAAAAAGCATCAAAAAACGATCTTGGATTTTTCAGAGAAATACAGGTCCGTTTACTTCACATTGCTACAGGCATTACTTGTCAGCATGAAAAAAGATTTTGGATATGATCCCGCTGCCGTGGACAATATTCGTGTAACCGGCTGTGAAGAAACATCGTCCTGTTCAGTCCCGCCGGATCAGTCGGAATCGGAAATCAGAATTGGCAGTACCGGTGAAATGGATTATAATAGGAATATCGAAAATGAATTAACTATCGAAAAAGAAAAATAATCAAACAAAATAATATAAACGCTGCCCTATGAATGCACTTGACAATTTCTTTCTGATTGCGCTTCCTTATATGGCGCTTGCGGTATTTTTAGTGGGTTCAATCTACAGATATACCTACAAAGGATTTCAATTCTCATCACTCTCTTCGCAATTTCTCGAAGGCAGAAAGTTGTTTTATGGTTCCGTGCCGTTTCACTGGGGCGTTTTATTTCTATTCTGCGGGCATCTTATTGCCCTGCTTTTTCCACGCGGAGTTCTGGCATGGAACAGTCAGCCTGTTCGGCTAATGATATTGGAAATTACCGCATTCATTTTTGGAATCAGTATGCTTATTGGTCTGGTAAACCTCCTGATCAGACGTTATACTACTCCGCGTCTTAAATTTGTCACCAATAAGATGGATCTCGCAGTGTACCTGATGTTAATTTTACAGACAGTAACCGGGTTATGGATTGCATACAATTTCCGCTGGGGTTCTTCCTGGTTCTCTTCGTTACTCACTCCTTATTTATATTCTATATTCACTCTTCAGCCCGATACAGCCGCCATCGTTCCGCTTCCCTGGACGGTGAAACTGCACATCATCGGAGCGTTTGTGATTGTCGGCATGATTCCATTTTCACGGATGGTGCATTTTCTCGTACCGCCATTTAATTATATGTGGCGTCCGTTTCAACAGGTTACCTGGTATTGGAATAAAAATAAGGTTCGCAGCACCCGCACGCCCTGGAGTTTGCATCGTCCGAAAAATAATTAATTCATGTTGCTGAAGATTGTCACTGATGAAGAATTACTCACCAGTCAGATTGTAAAAATAATTCTGCTGGTTCTTTTAAGTGCGGGAATTATTTACCAGCTGTTCCGGATTTATCGAAACGAATCAAAAATCAATCTGGTAATTAATCTGGTAATTCTGGTTGTACTTTCAGTTACGGTCTTTCTTGCTTTTAGCGAATACCGTCAGGAAGATGCACTCCTTAAAAATCCCCTGTATATACAGGGAATCACCACCGGATATTGTAATGCTTTTGCGCGTGGCGAAGGAATAGAATTTCAATACGAAGTAAACGGAATCAAATACAGCAATTGCAATACGTTTCATCCTATTTCAAGGGACAGCATTGTTGTTCCTGGTGGAAAATATATGGTAAGGTATTCGCAGGAGTTTCCCACAGCGGGAAGAATGAATTTCAGAACGCCGGCTGAATAATTATTTTTTTATGCCGTAACAATTAACGGTACTTTAGAAATAGTGGACATGGGCTCAGGAGTGGACTTGTTCGAAATTGAAGTGTGTTAGAGAAGAATAGCGGAAAAATGTACAGTTTTTAAAGCAATAATTATTATCCTTCTGCATGGAAACAAAAGCTACCGCGCTGTCGCACCGGATTCTTTTTCTTAATACCCTTGCTTTTACGGTTTGCTTTGCCGTTTGGATGTTCAATGGAGTTTTAGTTGCATTTCTTGTTGACAATCAAATATTCAAATGGAATCCGGTTGAAATCGGATGGTTGCTCGCAATACCTGTGCTGAGCGGTTCTATCTTCCGCCTTCATGGGGGAATATGGACTGATAAATATGGCGGAAAATGGATGTTTGGAGGTTTACTTTTACTCTGTGCAATTCCAATGTATTTTGTAAGTCAGGCAAACAGCTTCATGGCTTTTGCATTATGTAGTTTCGGATTTGGATTTGCCGGGGTAGGATTTTCTATTGGTATTGCTTCTACTTCATTATGGTATCCAAAGCAATGGCAGGGACGCGCGCTAGGAATTTTTGGCATGGGAAATTTCGGAGCAGGAATTACCACACTTATTGCTCCAACACTTCTTAAAAAACTAACCGATAACGGAACCAACATTGAAGGATGGCGGCAATTGCCGCAAATTTACGCAGCGGCTTTAGTTGTAATGGCTATTATTTATTTAGTATTTACTATAAACAAAAAATCAGAAGCCGCAAAAGGGAAAAGCTTTATTAAAATGATTGCGCCCCTGAAGGAGTTAAGAGTCTGGCGGTTTGGTTTATATTATTATCTCGTGTTCGGTTGTTTTGTGGCTCTCTCACAATGGCTGGTTCCATATTATTTAAACATGTATTCTGTTTCACTGGTAACTGCGGGATTACTTGCCTCACTATTCAGTATGCCATCAGGGCTCATTCGCGCACTCGGAGGTTGGTGGTCCGATAAACTCGGTGCCCGGAAAGTAATGTATTGGATTTTTATCGCATCATGCATTATGTGCTTTCTGCTCATTATTCCTCAGATGGAAATCGAATCGCCCGGCGAAGGTATATTGGCGAAGAAGGCCGGCACTGTAACTCACGTTTCTGACAGTCTGATTTCAATTGATGGAATGGATTATCCGCTTGTCATTAAACAAGGGAAGAATATTTCGGGTGATGATTTTTCCATTTTTCCTGTGAAAAATACTTGGCAAATGCCGAATGTAAAATCGGGTGACCAAATTGTGAAAAAACAATTGATTGCAAAGGGAACCACTCATATATATTTCCAGGCAAACATCTGGATTGCCACTATCCTGATTTTTTTAGTTGGTATAGTCTGGGGAATTGGTAAAGCAGCCGTGTATAAGCATATTCCAAATTACTTTCCCAATGATGTTGGCGCAGTCGGTGGTATGGTTGGGGTACTGGGAGGCTTAGGAGGATTTTGCTCTCCGATAATTTTTGGTTACCTCCTGAAAGGAACAGGATTATGGACGAGCATGTGGATTTTTCTTTGGGCTGTGTCAATACTATGCCTTTGGTGGATGCATCGTGTAATTACTCATATGCGCGACAAAGCGGCACCTCACACAAAGGGAAAAATTGAATCAACTAACGGACATTAATTTTTAAAAAAAATACCATGGCGACTTGGCTCAATAAATGGGAACCCGATAACGCGGAGTTTTGGGAATCGGAAGGCAAACGTATTGCCTGGCGCACACTCTGGATTACAACTTTTTCACTTACGATTTCATTCGCAACCTGGTTTATGATGAGTGCAATCGTCGTGAAGTTGCCCGGCATTGGATTCAAGTTCACTACCAATCAATTATTCTGGCTTGCCGCAATGCCCGGTTTGGCTGGTGGAACATTACGCATTATTCATACCTTTCTCTTACCTGTTTACGGTA
>CAYHFJ010000026.1:0-29868 GCA_964355885.1 uncultured Flavobacteriales bacterium | reverse complement strand
ACTTTGAGGGGGTAGTGTCCTTAGGATGTGCAAGTTCGAGTCTTGTCCCGGGCACCGAGAATCACTCTTAAAACGCTGTAAATGTAATGTTTACGGCGTTTTTTGTTTTCCGTAGGGACGGTAGAGGGGACGGTAAAAATTCTGACACTGACTAAAATAATTACTCATTACAGGCCTCCTTCCCGATAAATTACTCATAGTTTTCCTGAAACTCCCGGAGTGAGGTCAATTCACCCCGGGATTCAAATGTAGGATAGATTAGGACCTAATGAGCCCGTCAAACACCCTTTGAGAATACTGCGCTGACAACCCTCCCAAGACAATTGATTTCATCTTTACCTCATCACTACGAAAGTTCTTCATGTTCTGGAAGTAGCCGGCAACTGCATTGTAAACACCATACCCTGTACCGCGAATATTATCGATTTCTGAAGCCTGATGGTAATATTGAACAACTCCTTCCACCATGTTCGTTTTCCTGGTTGAAAGCTCGACATTCCCGGTAAGGGCCAATGCCTTGATCTCTTCTTTGCTCAGAAAGGCCCTCGTGATGATGGATTTCATGTCCTGGTCCGATACCCGTTTGTCATAAAGCAGCCGGAAAGCCACTTCCAGTTTATCCAGGTATTCGGAATGCATGCCCATGATCAGCGCTGCCTCCACAAATCGTTCCTTCACGTTCTGGGTATGCTTGACGTAAACCCTGTTGGTGTTATTGTTGAAAGCTGCATTGAGCGTATTCTGGCAAACAACCCTGACGGGGGTAAAAAAAGCGGTTATAGCCATAGAGCCATCATGTGAGGAACAAAGGACCAGGTAGTTTTCAATGGGGCCATCCCTTCCGATGACAATTTGCTTCGGAAGTTTGGCGGTGATAAACAGCACTCCACCCTTTCCAAGGCAGCCGGCGGTCTCATAAATTGCCTGGCCCTGTCCGACGATCTGGTCAAAGAATGAGAAGACGTCACGGTTCTGGACGATGGTATAATCTTTACCAACCATCCCCAGAACATCGTTATTATCTTCCCTCACTGTTGCGAAGTAATCCGGAACATCAAGACCGCGTTCGGTAATGAGCTTCTGTTTCTCGACAGTGAAGTCAAGCCCACCGAACTCGATGGCTTCCTGGGCGGTGAATACATGGTCAAGGATCTTGCCCAGCTTATGCCATGCCGGTTCCTTGGCACTGACAAACGAATGCCGCTGGGTTTCGTTGTTAAAATTCAAATTATGCATATTGATGGATTATTAAATGATTAAAATTAAATACATCATGGTGAATGATCCTGAGCTGCTCGGGATCCAGCACATTCAAGGCACTTTCCAAATTCTCTCTCAATCGGCGCGATTGCAGGATAAGGTCAATGTTTTTGGTCCGAAGTTCCTTTTTCTCGGCTTCAACTGTGTCAAGTCTTTCAATGAGGTCATCGATTTTCATACTTCAATTGTCTCATTGCGCTTCTTACAGTCCAGAATCGGGCAGGTAGCACACACTTTTGGAATAGCTTGCATTGGCCAGCCAGATTCTTCCCATCCAAGGATGGTTTCAACAACCCATCGGATTGTACGTTGAAGCTCATTCATACGAATCCCGGCCTTAGCTGCTTTCTGAGGATCAGGATCATTGAAGTCGGTGATAATTGGAATATCCCTGAACCCGGCATTCTCTCTTTTGTAATCAAAGACCAGGTAAACAAAAGGTCTTCCAAAGATTTGCCGATACATCATTGCCTCAGTGAAATCAGCCATTTCCATATTTCCCCATGGAGTACCATGAAACAATCCGTTGCTGAATGATTCAACGACATCCTTATCCTTGGTGAGTTTCAGATCAATGGTTGCGGATTCAAATGAATATCCAGGCGTTGAGATCGGTGAAACGAAATCCAATGTGCCATCAAGAAAAATAGGAATTTGCCAGTTGTGGTTCGGATCAATCCAGCGGCGCTTATGATAAACCTGGGTGTGGTTTTGATCAACAACCAGTCCATAATCCTGTTTCACCTTAAAGAATAACTCAACTGCCTGATCAATCCGGTCATGGTCAGCCAGCCTGGCTCCTGTCTTCTTATGTCGGGGAAGATCTATGGTTTCACTACCGTCAGCGGAACTGCCGATGCATTTGCTTTCAAAGTACAGGCCCTTAATCATTGAATCTGATGGTGGTGTTGTAATCTCCCTCAGGAGAATCGTCCTGAAAACCTTATAGGGGCATACCGGGTATGGCTCTCCTTTATAGATCAGTTGCCGGATAAGTGATTTTGACACCCGGAGTGCGGTTATCTTTCCTGTTACTGGTGACCAGTCGATTTTTGGAGGAAGTTTATCTGTACAGGGCTTCTCCAACACCTTTGCAGTTACCGTTGGGGGCGCAATGATCCGATCAAACAGCCCTACAAATTCATGGAAGTGGCTATTTATTACCGGTTCAAACCTGGGCTGCATGACCAATCTCTTTAAGTGGTTTCAGAAAAGTTTCTGCCGACTCGATCACCTGTTCTCTGCGGATGATACCGAGTCCTGAAAACGGGATACATTCAACGGCCAGTTGTAGCGCATAATACCGCCGCGAGATAATATCCCGAAGATGCGGGTCATTATCCTGGACATTGGTGGTGACCCACTGGTGGTAAACTCCGGCCAGTGTGTTTACGTCCTCAATTGTCCTGGGCGGGATTCCTGCATTGGTAAAGTGAAGCCGGGCAATGGTCTGGCACATTGAGAAGGAAATCCTTTTTACAGTGTCCGGATCGTTGTAAGACTTGCCGTTTGTGACACTCTCAATTGGTTCCACCTTCTTCACTTTGGTGATGTTATTGTTCCCATTGGCCATTACGGTTACCTCGTAAGTGACCAAAGTCCCAACCATAAGCGGGTAGTTTACCTTTTCAGAACCGCAACTTCCGTTAGTGCCATCTTCAAATACGATGTTGAATCCATAGTTTGGCTTGCCGGTGAATTTATTCACCCATGTTCTGTGAACGCCATTTTGCATCTGAGGCGTTACTATTTTTATAATTCCTTGTGACATAGCTTATTTGGTTAAAAGTTAAAAAGGAAGATCATCTTCTGGTTTATACACCAGTTCTTTGTGAAGCTGGCGAACTGGTTGAGCCGGGTCCTCAATTGTAGCGATGGCAATTTGCGACGGTTCTGCGACAGGAAAATTGTTCAATGCGCTGGCAGTCACTTTCCCATTTAAAGGAGATTGCCCCAGTTCATTTTCCATGGCAAGGATTTCCCTCGCTATCGGCAGGGCATCATGTGTGAAATGTTCGAAAACTTTCTTTGCCAGCTGTAAGGCGCGTCTTTCAGTGTCTGTAATCATCTTGGTTATTTTTTTAATATTCGTTAAGTGGTTTAATTTATTGCGACTAATCCTCGATTTGGGATTGTAGTTCATCAGGATTGAGGTTGATGGGCATTGTTGTCTGTACCTCAATTTCTTTGAAAAGTGTGAAATCAAGGGTACAGAAGTAGTGGATCAGGGCCACATCATCCGAATCATTGTCCTCCCTGTTTGCACCTGCATCGATGATGAACAGATATTTCAGAAGATCCTTCCGATCACCCTGGTATTGATTCATCAGATCCTTGTATTTACCAGGGTTGTTAATCATCAGCACTTGGTTTGGGACCCTTCTGAATGCCTCCGTCCCTTTGATATCCTGAAGCCGTGGCCGGTAACCTTTAGCCAGGCCTTTCTCGTCCTGTTGAGCGTCGTTATAGTGGTGAAGCACCCATATCAGTCCGTGGGTCTTCTGGCGACAGATAAGCATGTTGTGCATGACATAGTCATACATTCCGTTCAAATCGTGCTGATATTTTTCCCGGTCCTTAAGCGACATTACATTATCAACAACCAGAATCGGAAACTTACCCTCCCGTTCTGCACAAAACTGGCTGAACTGGTTCACAATGTCAAAAGAGCTGATTGTCTGATCCCGGAACTCGATATCAAAGGTTTTAAAAACTTCTGTCCATTCCTTCAACAGGGGTTTTAGGGTCGTTGGGAATTGCTGTTCCCTTATCCACTTCGGTTTGATAAGCACTTTTGAGGACAAGTAACATCGGAGGATATCCTTCTCGCTATCTTCCAGGCTCACCCAAAAGATCGCGACATCCTTATGCCGTTCAAGCAGTTCAAACATGAAATGAGAAACCAATTTGCTTTTTCCGTGTTTCGCACCGCCTGCAAGCAGGATTATCTTATCCCTTGAGATCGTGACTGTTTGATCAAAGCGCGGATGACCGGTGTCGTGCTTCGCAACCCACCTCATCGGATTTTCCTTTGCTGTCGCTTGATTGCAAACTTCCAGGATAAATTCTTCTGCCACGGTTACTGCCTTTCGGTTTGATTTAAACGTTTTGGAAATCTTCACAGACTCCAATTGTTCAATATATTGGTCAAGCAAGTCAAACATATCCTTTGTGTCTTCGAATGCCGAAGCCATGATCAGCTGTGAACACTCAATAATTTTCCGGCGAACAAAGTACTGATAGAGGATTTTGAAGTGATAATCGATATTAGTTGCACTTGAGACCGAATTTGTAAGCGTAGTAATATAATAGGGTCCACCCACCTTCTCCAATGAGCCGGAAAATCGGCATTGCTCAGTGACAGTAAGAATATCAATCGGGCTATCCTTTGCCTGTAAATGTAGAATTGCCTCGACCAATAACTGATGCTTATTGTCGTACATATGTTCCGGAATAAGCGACATCATTACCTTTTTGCAATATTGCTCAGTGGAAAATTGAAGAATTGTCCCAAGAATAGCGGTCTCGATCTCCAAAGATTGCGGAGGCGCTTTCCCGTAAAAAGCATTCTGAAGGAGAGCTTCAGTATTTATTCTTCTCCTGATGCGTTTTTCTGCCATGTTTTCCTGAAATCTTTAAATTGTTTGATTAATGTTTCCTGTGTTACCAAGGCTCCAAAGAGATAACTGTCTCGTATCGGGGTGTCGCTGAACGAATCCCAATCGATGTTGTATAGTCTGGCTTCGATAAATTCGAGAAAGGTCTTTCGCTTTTCAGCTTCTGCCTTCGCAAGGAACCCACGTTTTTCCCGCTCCTTGTTCCTGTCGTTCCATTGGTCTATATGAGTTTTGTATTTTTTTATACAGTTCTCATAAGTCAGGTTCTTTGCATTGTCAGGATAAGTTGGATCCAGGTGATATAAAAGCCGGTTATACACATATCCGTAGTCCATGTTCTCATCGATGAAGATCGTAGTGACATCCTTTCTAAACTGCTCAACAGTGGGAATTTTTGTTTCCATTGTAGGGGTTTATAAGGTTCCTTCATCGGCGAAGGAGTAGAATTGGTCGTTTGCCAGAATCAGGTGATCCAGAACCGTGATTTCCAATAACAGACCGGCATTAACGAGTTTCTTTGTGATTTTCTGGTCTGCTTCACTGGGATAAGTAGCCCCGGAAGGATGATTGTGCCCAAGAATAATTGAGGAGGCATGATGATCCAGGGCCACTTTGAATATCTTTTTTGGATCCACGACAGTTCCAGATATTCCTCCCTCGCTGATCTGAACCTTCTGTAAAACCTTGTTTGCCCTGTTTAGCAGTATAATCCAGAACTCCTCGTAAGGTTTATCAGTCAAAACAGAGCGGAATATTTCATAGGCGTTTTTTGACGAGGATATCTTTTCCTTTGAAACGACTTCTGAGGCACTGCGTCGGCGCCCAATTTCAAAGGCAGTGATTACCCTTGTTGCCTGAGCCTTTGTTATATTCCCCGCACTCGCAAGTTCGGTGACAGATAATTTGGCAATCTCTCCAAGGTTGTCACTGGCGCGGTTAAGAATAAGCCTGGCAGCGTCCAGGCATGACCTGTTGCGGGAACCATCGTTGCCGATGATAATGGAAAGCAACTCTGAATCCGATAGCGCCATCTTCCCTTTGAGAAGGATCTTTGTGGCCGGTTTGTCGTCTTCGCACCACATCTGCATGGGTATATTGTTCGTGTAATTCATGAGATTTTATTGTTGAATGGGTTAATTGATGGGTCTTTCAGCAGTGCTATGCGCTGTAACTCTTTTCCCATCATGAATAGGTCGAGCGGTTCATCAACATAGATTACACTTTCGTCGGCGGGATTGTTGATAATGGTACCCATTGGGATCGTGTTATCCTGGATTTCAATCTCCCCGCCCTTGAATTGGAGAATCCGTTTATCGAATGCATTCATGATTCACAGGCTTTAAGGTGATGAGTGATGTTGTTTTGAAGGTTGATCAGAAATTCCTTGTTGCACAACACGGATGATGTTCCTCGTTTGGTGATCAAGGAGAGTTTGTAAATTTCATCCGCCTGTTCCGTTGACAGTTCGACACAGAATTCATCGGTACGTTTCTTCTGAGTGAACTTTTGTGGCTCGGCCAGGAGTTGTTCAACAATCTGCTGGTACATCTCGCATTGTTGCAGGTAGTATGGATAATCTTTGTCTTTCCGGCTACGGTTGCAACTTGTGTTGTGGATCTGGTTGACGAGGATATTATCCCGAAGGTTCTGACAGTTTTGGTAATCCTCTATAAAGCCCTCAAGGTCAAAATGAGCGATGAATCCGGCACGAAGATGTATCCATCGGTATGCTTCAGGGGATAGGCATGTGATATCCCGGCAGGCAGCCAGAATGTTTCTAATAATCCTGGCGGCCTTTTCTGGTTCAAGTGGGTGTATCATACTAAATTAGGTTTAGAGACTCTGAAAATGAGAGGGGTTATGCGATTTGAGGATTCCGGACTGGACATTCCATCATTCTCTGCACCTGGTTCTCGATATAGTCTTCTATAAACATCTCGAAAAGGTGCTGATCGAACTCCAACTGGTCCATTTTTTCAACTTCATGTTGTGTTTCCGGAGTTGTCATACACGCTGGATTTTACAGCCGGACAGCCAGGAAAAGATAAAATCAAGTGGACTTGCCTCCGGTTCCAGATCCAGGATACCGAACATTGTTCTGAAGTATAGTTGCCGTCTCGGGTTCCTTTCAGCCTTACGCTTGATGACACCTCTCATCAGGCTGCTTTGAACATTGAATGTTATTGGATATTTGTTCCTGAACGATCCATGCCGATAAAACCCATAGAGAAACGAATCCTGCCACCGGTTCTCGACCTTTTCAATAACTTTCGAGATCCAGCCATACGCCGCCGGGTTTGTTTTAGCAGTAATCTTAAACCTGATCGGATGCTCCGGATCGATGGCCATTACCTCCGGTTCCAACCTGTAGCCCATGTCGAATGCATATAATAACAGTTCCTCTATGTCCTCATCGGTAAAACGGACATAAAAGGAATCCTTCCGGCACTGGCCCACAGTTTGCGAACCATCAATAAAAACAGATTTGGTTATATTTCTCATAATGAATGGGATAGTTAAATGATTATTGAATGTTGAGAGGAAATAGAAACGCCGGTACATTTCGGCACCGGCGCAGTACATTTTTATTTGATTTTCTGGGACTGTGCAATGAGCATCCTTTCGAAATATGCGCTCAATCATAGTGAATCGAAATAGACTTGTTGCCCCTTCACACTGACACATAAAAGAGCAACCGAGAAAGATGGTGCCAACCAAAACCCATTACCACCGTGACACAACCCGAGCGAAACGATTTACGCCTGATATAAATCAGTCGCATGCCACCTTCGCCAACCATACCGAACCCTTAATTATACAATATTATTATAGCCCGACCCTCCATGAATAAACCTCTGGTGTATCCACACAATAAGACACCCCCACAACCATGGGTGGAGTGTGGAACGAACATGACAGGACAATCTTATCCTATGGATGTCTGGTTCATCAGCTGATAATGCAAAGAATGCTGGGGATCGAACCCGCTCTCTGTTGATAACCATCAGAAAAGATGCCAGCGTTACGCCATTTCACTACCATTCTCTGCCTATACCTTGGATAGATGACTGGAACAATGAAAGGGTGTGCCCGTACATGACGGACACACTCTTATTGGTAATCGCAAATGGCTACCTCTTTGAAGCCTTCGCACGGAACGGGAAGTTCGCCGCGTCGCTGCCTGTGTTCTTGTCATACTGAATCATAAAGTCAGCACGGAGAACAACACCGTCAGTTGCGGGTTCAAGGAGAGCCAGATCCGGCTGAGCCTGTTTCCACAGTCCTTTCAGGGTTGACAGGTAAGACTTCAGTATAACACCTCCGCCCAAATCCATCTCAAGCCTGTAATCGAGTGGCAACTCGCCTGTAACGGGATCTTTCACTGCCGACTTCTTGTTAGCACGAACACACGATTTGATGATTGGCACAGTCGGTCCAATCGGACCTTCAGGCTGCCAGCCTCCACCCGTATCACCAGCGATAACATTGGCTGCGTCAGCGGGTAAAACGAATCCGCTTACAGGGTAATTGGTGTTCATCTCAGCCGTCAACGCCTTAGCCTTGTCAAAGTCAGAGGCAGCGATAGCATCTGCGATTTCCTTTTGGTACTCAATCTTTGTTTTCATTGTTAAATGATTAAATGATTAATACTAATTTTGATTTATTGTAACCCAACCACTCGGGAGGTTGCCGGGGGTATATGGGGAGTGGTGGGGGTCATGTCCCCGGGGGCCCCCTCCGGGGGGGAAGGGGGGTGTTCCTCCGGTGGCCGGGGTGTTCATGGACAGTACATAGACAGTCTATCTGTTGTCTATAAAAAAGGAGACAGGTTTACTTCCGCGGAAGTTCCGTTTCCTTGTTGTTTCCGTGGAAACGCTTGGAAACCGTGACAATGTGTAACGGGTTGGCCGGACAGATGGAGGATGGCTGGGGGATCCTGTGCGTGCGACGACGGGGGAGGTGATGGTTTATTGTGTTGTTATTCAAGTTTTTGCACCCGCTAACGCGGACTTGTGACTCTAACCTTAATTGGCCGAAGATCAGGGAAACTTATAGGTAGATCAGGACCAAAAGCACTTTTCGGAGTGGACTCACTCTTTTTCTCTCAAGTTTGGTGTTGTTACAAAAGTCTATTTTCTTGTCCGGAATTTATTTCTTTGGGAGCAAATATCGCTTGTTGGCGCTAAATATAGCATGGTAAGTCTTTTGAAAAGTAGGAATAACGATGTTTATGTTGAATTGTAGCGCCATTTACAAACAGTTTTTATTCAATTAATCCATTTGCAAATATTTCACAAAGTCTATCCTGCCAAATAAATCCGGTTGATGACACATTTAGTACGAACCAACCAATCCCTACTGAAAGATATAGATGTTTTCTTACATTCTCAACTTTATTTAGGTCAGTATCTTTCCAATCCGTTAATGCCAGGATATCTGACATAGGCAATTTTTCAATAATAAATGATACTCTCCAGAACTCTTCCTTTGAAATATGACTTCTTCCAAAAAGACAGATGGCTTTTCCTAACATTTTGGCTTTTGATCCTGTTTCAAGTTTATCAATAGTCGAAATAAGTTTCTCCCCTGCCTCTGCTTGATAATGTTCGTCCTCTAATTTTTCAATTATTCCGATTCGATGCTCCTCAGAAAGGGAGGAAGATTCATTAAGGAATAATAGCATTTTCTTTAAGAACAAGTAATCTTTTATTGTTACGCCTGTTTTCCAAATTCCAGTTAATATTCCAATTATTGGAATATCCTTTAGAATTCCTTCATTCATAATTGAATCAAGGGTGACTTCTCCAATCTCAATTCCAACATCCTTTAAATTTGATAATGAGATAGTTTCTTTTAGGGCTTTGGAAAGTTCCCTATCACTATCATTGATTGATTCCATAGGTTTACTGTAAAAGGTATATTGAAAATTTTGTGTAACTATTTAATAAACACCATAAATACTGATTCCTCCACCATAATATTGATGTTTCAAATGCTCATAAACCATTTGCGTCTTTAAATCAATATCATCCGTTTTATAAGTAGGGTAGGGAAGTGCCTCAAACAAGGTCTTACTCACCGCATTGAATACGGCGGCAGCAGTAACAGATTTCTCGGCCCATTGAACAACTTTCAACTTGTCTTTTTTAAGCTCATTTAACAGCTCAATAGCTATTTCCTTGATCTTCTTTTTCTCAGAGTCCTTTAGATTCGGTTTGCGCAGGATGTCAAAGATGGCTTTCTGCTCTTCGGTTAGTCCCTCACGCTTGGTCTCAGCCTCTTCTTCTGACAGTGAATTTACAAAATCGATGAGCTTCTTGAAGGTTTCTTCGATGGTAACGGCATCTTTGCCACTGTTATATTCATCGATGATTTCCTGGTACCGTTTATAAAAATCGACCCGGAGCGGATTTTGTTCAACCATTTGTTGCAATCTCTTTTCGACCTTATCTTTCAACGATTGAACAGCGGAATTTTTGTTTTGAGATTTTTGAAAGAGTTGCTCCAACATTTTAAAATTCAAACCGCTCAGGTCAATGAGCTTTCCGTGATCATGGGTCGGTTCTGCGACCATATTTTCAATGGATTCGTCAACGACCTGCTGGATTTTTTTCATGATGTCCGTCACATCGGCACTTTCAATGTTACCTTCAATGGCTGTGTAGATAACGTCGATCGCATTTTTCCTGGCGGAATATTGATTCAGGACTTTGTCGGGTTGAAGTGCTTTATACTTTTTGAAAACTTCTCGAGCCAAAATCTGAAACTTACTCTTTGTTTCGTCATTGGTGTAAACGGCATTTACCCCTTTCTCCATGGCTGCCAGTTTGTCTAAACCCGTTGCATTAATCAGTTGAGGCAGTGCGAAATTGACTTCATCCCGCAGGAAAGATTCAGCACCAACCAATGCATTTTCCAGTTGACGAATAAGTTCTTCTTTTGGCTTGACTGGAGGTTCAGGCTCTTCTCCACCTGGTCCACCACCAGCTTTTCCACCGGTTCCGTATATTGCCAATGCGTCGAGAAGAGCCGTGTAGGTTTCAATGTAGTCAACGATCAAGCCGTTGTTTTTTCCCTCGTTGATCCTGTTTGCCCTGGCGATGGCCTGCATCAGGGTATGAGATTTCAGGGGCTTGTCCAGGTATAAGGTTGAAAGACTTGGAACATCAAATCCCGTGATCCACATGGCGCAAACGATCACAAAGCGGAAAGGATCATTTTCTTCTTTAAATCTTGTTTCAAGGTCCTGGGTGTTCATCTTTTCCCTGTGGATCTCAATATCCAGTTCCCATTGCCTGAATTTCTCGATCTCATTTTGTTCGGAGCTGATCACCACGCAGATCTCGGTCTCTTTGATCCATTGAAGCTCACGGCTTTTTTCGAGCACCTCCTGGTCCCCATACTTACCTTTGGCGATCTCCTTCTCCAAATCCTCAACAAGCATCTTCCAGTGATACGTAATAAAATCATACATCCTAACCGCAGTCACTTTGTCGAGGGCAATAAACATACCTTTCCCCTTGTAACCCCGGTTACAGAAATGCCATACGACATCTCTTGCTATGGCATCAAGCCGTTTTCTGGAGGTCAGGATCGGGTATTCTCTGGCAAAAAGTTGTTCAACCCGGCCACGCTGGTCGCTGTCAAGGTCTTCACCCTCAGCATCGATGATTGCCCTGATCTGGTCATTGATAACCGGGTTTTTTAATCCAAGATACTCGCCCCTGTTCTCGTAATAAAGTGGTACTGTCGCGCCATCGTCCACACTGCGTTTGAAATCGTACCTTGATACATAATCCCCGAAGATCCTCCGGGTTAATTCATCATCCTTGAAAAGTGGTGTACCTGTGAAACCAATAAAGGAGGCATTCGGCAATGCATTGCGGAGGTTCATGGCCAGCTGTCCACCCTGGGTCCGGTGTGCCTCATCGGATATTACTATGATGTTGTCACGTTGGGTGATCTCCTCTTCAAAATTGAATTTGTGAATTAATGTAAAGAGATAACGATGCTCAGAGCCCAGCAAATCTTGTAAATGCTTTCCACTGTTTGCTTTAAGAGAATGCTTTGAGCCTGCTTTTACTTGTGGAATGGCGCCAACTCCGCTGAAGGTGCCATAGATCTGGGTATCCAACTCGTTACGATCAGTAACTATCAAAAAAGTATAACTGCCTGTAAATTTGCGATGTATCTTTTGACACATGAAAACCATGGAGTATGATTTTCCACTGCCTTGTGTATGCCAAAACACACCGAGTTTCTGTTTTTCTTCGATGCTGATTTTACCAAGTTTGCAAAGGTGGTCTTTGTGTTTAATATTCTCAATCGCTTTGTTTACACCGATGTACTGATGGTTGCGTGCAATTAGTTTCAAAACTTTGCCAAGAGAATTGTCAAACAGGATAAAATTTTCGAATAGGTCCATCAATCGTTTCTTCTCGCAAACACCCACGATAATCCTGTCAAGCGCCACAATTCCTTCGTCCTCTTCGGTAATCCGTTTCCATTCGTGGAAATGCTGATACTTCCCGGTGATACTTCCGATGCGGCTTTCAATGCCGTTGCTCAGCACCACAAAAGCATTGTAATAAAACAACTTGGGAATGACATCTTTGTAATCGGTAAAGTTGTCGTTATAAGCGTTTTCCAATTTTCGATGAGCAGCTTTCAGCTCAATAAAAAGAAGTGGGACCCCGTTTACAAAACCAATGATATCCGGCCGGCGTTCCCTATTGCTTTTACCCTGGATCCATAGTTGACGAACAGCTAAAAAATCGTTGTTGCCGGTCTCATCAAAATCAAATACTTTCAGCGTCTTGTTTTTGATTTGCTCGCCTTTTTCATTGATATAATCAACTGGAATACCATCTTTTAGCAGTAGATGTTTCTCGAAATTAATCTCCGCCAGCGATTTGGTAATTCTCTCCTCTGTGAGTTTATTATAAGCCTCTTCATAGGCCTTTAAAGGCAGGCCGGGGTTAAACCGTTTTAGCTTTTCAATAAAGATCATTTTAATGATAACTTCTTTCTTGTTTAACCGGCCCAGTGTACTGCCCTCGCCAAAACTTTCCTTGTTGTAAGCAAACAGGGTATCCCATCCCAATTTATGGAAGAAGAGATCAATGGCGGTTTGTTCGATGAGGTTGTCCTCAGAGTATTCCCAGGGCATGGTTGATCGAATTAATTATAGTTTGTCATCTAATCACAGGCTCAACAAGTCATTAATGAAATCAACTGCTATTTCAATCCTGTCCTTTTTTCCTGTCTCTTTTAAAAGTAAATTGTTGTCGTGCTGTGTCAGTGAATATTTGCGAACCAGGTTTTGCGCTATCTGATACTTCCTAACTGGCTTTATGAGCCAACCTTTGTTTGAATTGAAAATTTCGACACCAGGACTTACCCTGAGATAACTCAAATCAGAAAAGCGGCCAGCGTAAATTCTTACTTTTTTATTTGAGATGAAGTGGTTTTTTAATTCGTTGAGATAAGGATTAAGATGATAAGAATGTAAGGGATGGGTTCCGGAATTTCCTAATGCGTTAATCTCAAACCCCGCTTCATCCCCCCATGTGAAGATGTTTAATCGCAGATTAGAAATCTCAGTTATTCCTTCATACTTGATGAAATAATAGCGCCAATCAAGACTTTGCGGTTTATAACCAGCAATAATTTTCCGGAGCCGTGTTGATGGACTTTTGCCACTTGTAGTAAGGTATAGCGCTAACAATGAATCCATCGTATCTGAAAACGAGGCTGCAACATCAGAATATGAAGCCGTTAAAATCCGGTTCCAGTAGTCTGGAGTACCAAAATACCAAATATCTCCTAATGCGGAATAAGAATGAGTTTGCACAGAAAAATCATTAATAGTAAGCAGTGCTCTAATGATCAGATTGTTTTCCACTTCATCCGACCAAATTTCGTAAAAAGCATCAATTCGGCCATCAATTTCGTCCGATTCCAGCTTGAAAATTATTGTATTTCCCTGGATATGCTTGTGTTCCTCTAAACGTTGAATGGAGTTTATTAATTTGGGCTTTGAAACAAAGATTTGTGCTTTTGACTTTTCATTTTGAATACTATCCTTAGGGAAGCCAACGAACTCATTTTCGGCAAGAATTTGATAAAATGATTTCGATGTATCCTTTGACTTCTTTTCCAAAAATGTATCTATAAATTTGCAGTATTCACTCACATTAGGTAAGCGAAGGTTTGTAACAAATTCAATCCTTTGGGATTGATTAACCTGGCGAACAGAGGATAGCAGGTTTCGAACAATTCGGACAATGTCCTTTAAATCTTCAATCCTGTTTGGGATCAAGGGATTATTGCAATAACTGAGAATAGTGTATAGGACCACCTTGTCCTTAACATCAAAATTCATGTTGGTAATGGCTCTAAGAAAATAATCATCAGGGCCATCATCAAACATAGACAGTTCGAGAAAAAGGTGATCAAAGAATAGAGGAAGGTTCTTCTGTTTTGATAACCAGTCCAGAGAGTCGAAGAGGAAACCAATATTCCTTTTTAATGAAAAGATCCGGTTTAGAAATTCAAAATCGATAGCAACCTCAGAACTCAGGGTTTTGGGATTGTCTTTATAAAACAGGAATTCCGCCACATAATTTATGAAATTGTATATGCAGTCATCTGTGTTAACATTTGTTATATTTCTATATCCCCAGAACAGATCCATCCACGTACTGTCGATTTTAAATGCAAAGTATTGCTTGTATGAAATTTTTGCACCCTCAAAATCCAAGGTTAAAGAATGATAATCCGTTGTGTCAGAATCAAGTAATGAAGAAAATTGAGCTTTGAAATTTTCGAACTGGGTCAAAGGTTTTCCTCTTGAATTCATCTTGATATAGAGCTCATCCGTAAGTTTGAACTCTTCCGATTTAATATCAAGATAATCAAAAGTTATTTTTCTTTGATTCGTAAAATTTTCCCAGGCCTTTTCTTTGTCCAGAATTTCAATCTGTAAGGTGTCCAGCATGTTAAGCATAGAGATAATGGTTGGATCATTGCTCCATGATGCCATAAACCAGAAAGTATCCCTTAGTTGAACGCTGACCAGGTCTTCGGTATTCAATGAAAAAGGTTGAGTAATAAGATTCGCACAAAATCGCTTAGATGATATGCGGGTATCGTAGGTGAAGTTCAGCAAAACCTTCTGTATGTTGTAGGGAATTACATTGTTTACCCGGGGTGATAGGTGCCACATCAAGAGCCATAGAGTTGTGAGACGCTGCTGTCCGTCAAGCGGGATAAAAGCGTTTTCGTCAGCATTGATGGCTTCCGTGTATCCATAAACAAAATCGAGATTTAAATGTTTGGAATCATCATACAGGGCATGTTTGATCGCAGAAACAAAACCCTTTCTCAATTCGGCTTCCCCTTCTCTACCCTGCGCATAATCTCGCTGCAATTGCGGTATAATAACCTTATATTTTTCCAGTAATTCTTTCAGCGTAAATATCATCGTCAATCATTTTTTATAGAATCCACAAAATCATTATAAGTGCGCTCAATGCTGGCAACATATGCATCCCTGTCGTCATCAGTCCAATAAATATTATTCGATGGAAAACTTGTGTAGGCTTTCATAAATACATTCCTGGTACACACGGGTAAGTAATGACCCTCTATTTCCCGTTCCCTGATTTTTTCTCTTTTTACATCAAATACAGAGTTGTTCAGTTTGCTGTTGGTGAAGGAATCCACCAAACACAGGTTGCTGATTGAATGGAGATTGTTCTCGTCAAGATCTGCCTCTCGTGCTATCGCCGAGAAGACATCTGAAACGATTGAATCAAATTCTTCCTGTGTGATTTCTTCCTTTTTTTGAATGGATTGCATGCGCTTGATTAATTTTTCAAATATCGGAATGTCAAGATTGGTTAGCGAATTAATATGATCCTTAAGCCATATTATCTGATTTTCATGTTTTTGAATAGATTGAGAATTCTGGGCATGGATATGTTCCAGACTCCATTTCTCTTTCTTCTTAGTCTTTTTATATAAGTTGAACGGGAATCGAGACAATTCTTTATCACTCAAAAACGATGTGTGGACATTATGTAGCAATAATATCTTATGGATTTCGGGTATATCATTGCCTTGCTGATCTTCGTTTAGATAATTCAGTTTGTCCAGTGTCACCCGGTATTTATTACCCTCTTGATCTTCGCGTGTTTTGTTAATCTTGATTATTTTTCCAATTTCACTTTTTAGATAGCCTGCGAATTGTTTTTTCGATAATTTTTTTGCTTTCTCAATCAATGACTTAATGATTTTATCATTATGCACAACAAGATACCCGATATAATGATATAACTCCCGGTTCTGAAACCATTCATTAAAATACTCGAAATACCCGGTTACCATCTCCCAAATCATTTCCACGGCATCAATACGTGCAATTTCTTCATTTTCAATCAAGTCTTGCAGGTATTCTGATAAAATCAGGAAAGTGGCATGTTTTAAAGGCTTCTTGTCAAAATACTGTTTTTCGGTTAGTAAGATATCAGCAATCTGGTCGAAGATAAATTCAATATGAGTTGGTTTTTCGTTACTTTTATTAGACAGGAAGTACCATAGTCCTGGATTTTGCAAAGCATATTCAATTGAATCCCATTCCGTGGCAATTTCATAGAGTTTACGACCTACAAATGCGATTTCCTTCGGATCATACTTATCACGTTGTAAAAGAAGTGCTTTCGTCAGTTCGGCATCCGTCAACTGAATTTTTCCAACGTTCAGGCGAATGAAGACATCAATGGGACTTACATTCTCTACTTCATACCATATAAATCGTACATTTCGGTTGCCTTTGGCGGTAATATCCATAAGGATAGGCACCAGTTTACCCCGTCCGCCCCTGTGTTTTTCATCGTCAAACCATTCTTTGATGGTCTGGTAAGCATCACAGATATGAAAGTAATCAATGTTACTTTCATCCCGGTGCCCGATGAACTTTTTATCTCTGAGGAAGGCCTCGCAATCTTTCCGGGTTTGATAATTCAGCGTGAACAGCTCCTGGTTATATCCGTCCTCCCTTCTTTTAGCGTCGAGAAACGTCAGGATTAGGTATAGCGTGGTTAGGCGCTGTTGTCCGTCAAGGACCTCGTAGGTGTTAGTGTCCTTGGACAACAGTACAATAGGTTGAAGACAATAAAAATCTCCACTCTCCTTATCTTTGGAAAATGCCCATAAATCGTCGAGCAATTCAGTAACCTCTTGTTTTCCCCATCTGTAACCCCGCTGGTAATGCGGAATGACAAAATTAAGAGGGGATCTCCCTTGGGCTTTATCGCCCATAAATTGAACTAATGGTTTTGTTTCATTCATATGGCTTAATCTACCTTTGTGCTACTCATCAGCCTTGGCGACAAAGCACCAAACTGAAGACAGGAGCTTTGTTATTTTGCTTGTAACTTCTCTTTAACAACTTTAATGTCCTTATCCTTTTGTCGGACGAGTTTTTTGTCCGATTTATGATCAAAGTCAACATAACTCAGCTCAATTACTTTAATCCCATGCTCAGGTAAAACTTCCCTCCTCCTTTGGTCATAAAGTTTCCTCTGTTCGCCTCTTCCCATACCACTGACCGTTTGCCTCCTGTCAAAAAATTTTACCGTTTCTGAATGTTGCTTTTCCCTGAATTCCACAACCAGGTTAAGATCAGGATAATAGGCATCCACTGGCAACTTTCTTCCCGAATCACCTTTCAGAAAATCAAACTGGTGTTGTCTGAGCGCCTTTTTTTTTAATATTTCATCGCATAAATCAATCACGTAGCTTTCATCACTATGGCTTCTTGAGGACGCCTTTTCTGTCGTAGATTTGGGTGGTTTTGTAACTGGTTGCTTGTTCAATACCGGTTCCGCAGCTTTTGTGATATCTGTACCGGCAATATTGGCATATCTTAAAAAGTCAGCCACTGTATAACCTCCATGCAGTCCGAATTCATTTGCATGAAAACCCCGTCTTCGTATTGTTGCCCGTATGCCTTTCTGTTTGGAAGTGTTTGCTTTTAGCTTCTCCTTGATGAGTGCAATAATTTCGTCAGCCTCTGTCCGTGAAAATATTGATTTGGTTTCCATTTTGTTTATTTTTATAGATCAAACCACAAGTCATTACACTTCAATTTCCCCATTCATTAACCTCGGCAACAAAATATCCCGGGCTTCACGGAGTTTGGTGTTTTGCTTTAATAGGTTTTCGATAAAATTGAAGATAATTTCAAATTGCCTTTCAAAGTCAACTAAAACCATTTCATCTTTTGGGATCTTGATTTTCATCTGCCTGAATTTACCTTTTGAAATCTCAAGAAATGTGGAGCCATTCGCATTGCCTATAATCTCTTCTTTTCTGTTTTTTAGATCAAAAAGCATATAAGCCCTGTGATTCTTGTTGAAGGGAATGATATTGATAAAACCTTGATTAGTGGAAGCAGGTTTGTTTATTAAACCGAAAAAGCCAATACTTGCCCGGCTTGTCATGAGAATTGTTTTGGGCGGAACTAATTTTGCAGAACTTCTCTGCAAACCCAATTCGGTAATTTTTTTATCGCTATCTAACAGTACTATAGAATTGTGCTTAGTTAAATCAGTAGGAGAGAACCAAAGCACTTCACCTTCATCCCAAAACTGCCTGTTCCCTGTCGCTGGGGTACCTCCACCCATGGTATCACAAATTTCTTCAATCTTAAACTCCTCTAACTTTTCACTTTTCACTATTGACTTATAATTCGAAAACGCCTTCTCCTCCAACAACTTTATCCGCTTCAAGTTGTTTTCGATCAAATCATCATAAGAGGATAAAATGGAGGCAATTCGCTGTTGCGTAGGTAGAAGTGGAACTTCAATTTCAAAGGACTTTAAAGAGGTTTGAGAAATATTGAAAATTGTAGCACCGCTTGCAAGATTTCGTAATCGTTCTCTTCCCATTGGGGCATTAAGATAATATAGTAAAAATAAAGGGTGGATATTTGTATTTACTAAGCGATACCTAATGATGAAGCCGCAATGGGTTGTTTCCTCATTTAAACATTTAATCAATCCAACTTTCCCTGCTCCTTCATATTTTACTGATGAACGAACAAAAAATAAATCTCCTTCTTTTGCCAGATAATCACTATCAGGTTTAATATCAAGATTCACTTTTGAAAGAAGGTCATCACTGATCAAACAGTTATCTGTAACATCCTTCACATTTACCAATGGGTAGCCACTACCCATTTTGTCACTGGAAAAATTAACTCCATTTTTGAATTGGCCTAATTCGCCCAGATTATATTTTTCCATCACTAAATGACTATTGCTGTGAAATTTTCAGAAATTATTTTTGCTAAAACAATCGCTTCTTCATTCAGTCCCTCCAACTCAATGTGAATTTCACGAAGCCGTTCTTCGTAATCAACTCCATCATCAACAGTTGCATCTACCCCCACATACCTGCCGGGGCTGAGGCTCCAGTCTTTGGCTTCAATTTCTTTCTGAGTCACAACCTTGCATAATCCTTCCACATCTATATAAACGCCATCTGGGAATCGACCTTGCAGCCAAAAAGCTTGTTTCCAGAAATACTCTGTTTCGTGCAACAATCCAGGCTCTTCTTCTTCTGGATTGCCGCTGAGTTTCTGATGGAGTGGTTTTAGTGCGTCAAGCTCTTCTTTAAGGGCCATCTCTTTCCAGTATATATTTTTATTGAGCTGGTATTCCTTTGAGGCGGAGGCAACGGTGTCGGTAAACTGCTTAATCAACCTGTCGAGCGGCTTCCGGATTGATTTGCATCGGTGCGCTATCTGTTCAATCGCTTCAGGATTCGTATCTACCTGTTCACAGACAAGAATGAGTTCTTTCTGCATTTCAACCATCAGTGGCATTTCTTCAAATTCCAGGTTTTTGCGGAATGCAGAAGTATCAGGGTTCCCCTTTAAAAGGTCTTCTGCAAACCTGCAAATTTGATCATGTGCAATAGCAAGTTGTTTTTGGAAGGCCCTCATGACCGTCGCTGTTTCCTTTGCAAGATTGGCTGAGGTTTCAAGATAATCCTTTACTGTATCAAGGAATTTTTGGGTATTACCACGATAAAGGCCGACAATAGTGATCAGGTTTCGCAATTGTTCGGGGCTGAAATCGTTCACCTTGGAAGTTACTTTATGGTAGATCTTCCGGGCATCGAGCATCAATACCTTATCTTTCTTTTGTAGATCTTGTTCTTTTACTCTGTCGAAAAACCATAAGGTACAAGGCAGGGAGCGTGTGTAGAAATAGTTGTTGCCAATTGCCATCATCACGTCAACGGCACCAGTCTTCACCAGCTTTTCCCGGATATCCTTTTCGCTGTGCCCGGCATCACTGGCTGAGGAGGCCATTACAAATCCTGCTCTGCCAGTAGGCTTTAGGTAATTGTAGAAATATTGTATCCAGAGGTAGTTTGCGTTGTCGTTTTTTGGGAGGTTCACAATGCCGTCAAGCATAAGCCGGGGATCCTTTTTAACAATATCCTTGCCTTTATCCACACCATCAACATTAAAAGGTGGATTTGCCATCACGAAATCGCAGCCGTGCAGCAGATTGTGCTTGTCTTCGTAAAATGTATTCCCTTCCTGGATATTCCCTTCCAACCCGTGTACGGTCAGGTTCATTTTGGCAATTTTGGTATTGACCTCTGCTTTTTCCTGACCGTAAAAGGTAACTTTCTCTGCTGGCCGTAATCCTTCACTTTCTATGAAATACCCCGTTTGAACAAACATGCCTGCAGAGCCCACAGCAGGGTCGAATACAATGCCATGATCAGGCTCTATGACGTTCACAATGGTTTGCACCAGGCTCATTGGAGTGAAGAACTCTCCGCCTTCCTGGGCCCCGGTCATGGCAAATTTGTTCAGGAAATATTCGTAGATCTTCCCGAAAAGATCACCTTCGGCCTTCTGCATCACCTCTTTGTTGAAAATGCGAAGCAGTTCCTTCAATAGGTCTTTGCTGAAAATGGAATAGTTCTTGGGTAGAACACCTTTGAGATTATCATATTCTTCCTCAATCAGTTTCATCGCGTTGTCGATGGCATCGCCAATGTCAACGCTTTCGGGTAGTGAAACCAAATAGTCAAATTGAGCTTTGTCCGGCAGGAACATTGAGTTCTGCTCTTCAAAGTCCTTTTTGGTTAGAGGTCGTATCCCACGTTGTGGATGGACTGGCAGGTCTTTTTCTACCTCTGCCTTTACTTTTTGAAAGCGATTGTAAGCATGTCGTAAGAAGATCAAGCCAAGAACCGGCATTGAATATTCCGTAGCTGTCAGTTTACTGTTTGCCCTGAGTTGGTCGGCGGCTCGCCAGAGTTCGGCTTCGAGTTGCCGGAGTTGTTTGCCTTGCATTTGTATCGTTCTGATTATATTTACTATGCTGATTTAAATTGGTAATTGCTCCCTGTGATTTTTACCTTTATGAAAATATCTACCATGAAATCACTCAAATTATGATTCTCTAATCCAAAGTACTTCTTCATGACTGTTATGGCACTGAGCCACTCTTCCTTTGTATTCGGACCGGATACAGTATTATCACCAATGAAGTAAATATTCAATAAAAAGGCAGGAACATTACATTTAACCCTAAGAAAATAAAGGTGAGCTATCCTGTTGAAATACTGGTAGAATTTATAGGACCAATCTAATGGATCGGTAATGCCCATATACTTTTTAGTATCGTCCAGTGCTTTATCAATCAATGTCTTTGAATTAGAACTTGCACCAGTTTTAGGCGAAACTAATTCTGGAATGTTCGCTTTTGCTTCTACAAGAAGAATGACCCCATATTTTGTCTTTGCTAAACCATCCCATTGTGGGCCTCTGGGCGGCCAGAATGAATTAAACGCTCCAGTAAAATGAGACAATCCTAACAATGTTAAAAAATCAACATCGCTGTATTCAGCAAAGCCAAAAGCCGCTAAAGGAGATTTCCAGACTATGCTATCAGCTGCTAAACCAGGGATATCTTTAATTATTAATCGATTTAGTAACCGGGGGTGATAATTAATTAATTCCTGAAGATCTCGTAAACTACCATGACCAGTTGAAGTTTTTTTGGTGATTGCCATCGGGGGAAAGGTGCTTCTCTAAAATTGTTTAATCTGGAATCTCTATCCGTTCATTTTGTTAATCAACCTTTATACTTGTAAAATATACTTTGATAAAGGCTCATTAGAAGCCTTTATGTTTCTTTGGCTTTTAACATCGATTGTTGGTGGTTGCTGGACATAGCAAAATGATTTTAAATTATCTTCCAGTTAATAGTTTCATTATGAATAAGAATGTTTTCTGCTCAATATTTTTTTTGATCTTTATGACATATATACCATTAACAATATGTAATAGAATAAAAACGGACCCAATAGAAATGAATAATATCTCAAGAAACCCATGCCCAACTATCTCAAAGGGTGGAGCACTAAGTATGCCAAGGAGGATAAAAACAATTGAAGTTAAATAAACAGAGTTAGAAATTACTTTGCTGATCGTTTTTGCAATATTAAGATTCATTGTAATAATCAAGTTTTTATCATCCACTTCTGATTGAAGTTCATGTTGGGTCTTTAAATGTGCTTCCTTTTCTCGTTGCAAAGATGCTTCATCATCTTTTTTCAGACGCTCTAATTCTGCAGATCCTTTTGCTTTTTCACTTAATAGGGTTTCTTGTAAAATTTCTTCAGCGGTCTTCTCATAGAAATATTCCATGGCTCCATAGGTTTTTGTTTCCAATAAATTATAAACCCATTTGTCGGATTTCATGTAATAGAACTGGTCATCGTTAATCCTGCCTGCTTTATGTATCTTCTCAACCTCATTTAAATATTGCTTAATCAAATCCCGAGAAGGTGTAAGAGCAGCAATACAATCTGAAATCATCTTCATTTTGTTGAATTTCAACAAATTAACAGGGCTGTCAAGCCAGATAGCTGTGCCTAAAAAAACATGTGTTAAGCAAGCTGGAATGAGATAGATGCCGGGATAATTGTTTTTTTCAAACATCCTTGCTGCATGAGCTAAGGCACTATTAGTGGTAACAAAAATATATCTTGCATTCTTGATATTCCTTGGTTTTTCATTTCTTCTTAAAATGTAAATTGATGAAATAGATGTGATGTCTTTGTATAGAATTATTTCTCTTCCTTCTTCTTTGAAGTTAGGATTACATTTCTTATAAACGGCAATGATTTTGTCATTCAGCTCTTGTTCGCTGATTAAGTATTTTCTTAGTTCGTCTCTATCAGGGGCTACCTCAATTTCAACACGAATTCGTTTCAATAAAGTTTGTAGTTGAGATATACAGATATCAACATCACTATCTGTTTTACTATTTTCAACAAAGAACTGAGTAGTAATATTTGCTCGTGATTTGTCATACGTCCTTTTATTGATCCATAGTTTGGCTCCATTTAAGACTCCTAATGCCTCGTCATAAGTATGTTGAAAAACTTTAACTCTACCACCTTTTTCAATTATGCCATTAATAAAATGTAAAATATTTTGTGCTTTTACTTCCCCTTCAACGCCGCTGAGATGAATTAGAAATTGAATGTCAAGATAGACGTTCAAATCAGTCAATTTCCCTTGATAATTTCGGTAATCTTGTTCGTAAACAATGCAATTAGCTAAGATATGTCCAATTGCTAAATCAACAATATATCCAAAAACTTCAGGACCGTTTTCAGAGCAACTTTGAATAAATTTATATACAAAGAATTTTTTCTTTTTGTCAGCTTTTACTTCTGGTAAGAGCGATTTTTGGAAAGCGGAGAATAGAATATCAATATCATGTTGTCTAAAATACTCAATTAGTATTTCTTCAATATCTTCCTTGCTTATATCAGTGTTGAAATGTTCTTTGATGAAAATTTGAAGTTCATTAAATACCCTATTTTGCCTTCGTTCCTGGTCTAATTGTCTATCGCTGAAATCAAGTTTTGCAATCTTATCCCACACCGGAAGCGCCGTGCCTCTGTGATTTTTTTTTATTATACCTCGTTTGGTGCATCGTTCAAGAATTGTCAACATTGGTTCATGAGGGATACTCATACCAAATTCGTCACTAAAATCTTTCAATACGGTTTCTGGTACTATATCTGTATATTTCTTTTTGTTTATTAGGGTTGCAATAAAAGGGACAAAATTTTCTATGTAATCTACTCGCTTTTTGTCCCAATTGACTTTAAGTATTGCTAAGCTAATAATTGTGCGATCTATTGCCATTATACGAATGTTTTGGGAATTATTTGGTTTACTTACATTGTTTCAAATTTACACTTTTTTACTTCTCCAAATATCCTAATATGGAAGCCGTCATTCCCAAATTGTTATTCATGGATAATCAAAGCATTATACAAAACTTTATTGTTCGGGTGAGATATATTACAACCTCTGACTTTTCCTTTTAAGATGATTTTGTACTGTATAGCGACCAATCTGCCTTGTCAGGGCGTCTTTTTATAGGAATTGTGGTTAAATAAAATATTTCCGTATTCACGACAATAATTGACCTGCAGTTACTATCTTTGGACTACCAATAAAAATCAATGTAGAAGGAAAAGCACATCATATTATGATTTAGCGTTAAGCTGAATTCTGCTGTTGAAACCGGCTAAATTTCAAAAGTGTTGCAGGATAGTAAGCAAGCGCCCAGGCACAGCGTGGGCATTGTTTATTTGCAACACGGGCACCTTAGCCGGGCCCCAACAGCGGTAGGCATATGTTCCACGCTGCTTGTTTGTTGTCATGGATTATCATTCCTCCGTCTAAACGATAGTACCTGTTCTCTATTAACATGTATATGAATAAATTCACTCTTTTTTCTATTGTTTCACTTATCTCAGTGATGGGATACAGTCAAACTGCAAATGAGTATTTCAACCAAGGAAAAGAGAAAGCAAAACAGGGTGATAATCAGGGAGCAGTTGCATCATATACCAAAGCAATTAGAATAGACCCTACACATTTCAAGGCCTATAGTAACCGCGGAATATCCAAGTGCTACCTCTCTGATTTTAACGGTGCAGTTTCCGATTTTACAATGGCGATCGAACTTGATCCTCAAGTTGCACAAACTTACCTCCTTCGCGGCTGGGCGAAAGGTTATTTAATGGACCATTCAGGAGCAATTCAAGATTTTTCTCAAGCTATTACGCTCGATCCTAAACTTATTGATGCTTATATCAACAGGGGATTTGCAAAATGGAGCATTCAGGACTATATTGGAGCAATCTCCGACTACAATAAGGCAATTGATTTAAACCCGATGAATGCCGTTGTTTATACAAGTAGGGGACAAGCCAAGGGGTCGCTAAAAGATCACAGGGGCGCACTGGTTGATTTTAACCGGGCCATTGAACTGAATTCTAAAGATGCAGATGCCTTTTACAGCAGAGGACTTACAAAGATATTATTAGGCCAGCTCGAAACCGGTTGTCTTGACCTCAGTAAGGCGGGCGAATTGGGATATGAGAAGGCTTATGAGGCTATTAAGGAATATTGTAACTAAACCGTCTCACTATTTTAGCGACAGATAGGCTATACCAGAATACCCAGGAATATGCTCTCAAAAATGACTTCTGCAGAAGGATTTTTCTTTTTTCTATTTGTTTCGGTGTTTTTTTTGACAAGTTGTAGCACTAACCACCAGAAGGAATCTAATATAGCTGCAATAGACTCAACAGATGCAAATAGTCCAATTCACGATAAAGACCTGGTGACCTGGGAGGGATTGTCAAAGAACCCCAAATGGGTGACCTTTCACAACGAATCCTTTTACTTTTATCTTTCCGGAACAATAGAGGACGAATTCTTTGAACCATCAAGCCTGATGGTGATTATCCCGGGTTCGAAACACACTCAAACCATTGACTTATCAAGTATTGAACTTTTATGGTGGAATCAAGAGAGATCCAGTTTTGTCAATATGATTGATGTAAACCTGGATGGATATGAGGATATGTTGTTATTCAGTAGTGCGGGGGCAACAGGGAACATTTGGTATGATACCTGGCTGTTTGATTCAATAGCCTCTGATTTTGTGCATAGTAGAGAGTATTCTGACCTTTGCTGTTTATCGGTCACAAAAGACAGGAAGATGGTGAAATCCTATTGGAGGAGCGGCTATTATGAGGATACCGTTTGGTATTTTACAACGGATGGCTTTCACGAGCCCATTTTACTGAAAAAAGTCTTTAGTGATCCTGAGAATAATTACCCTAACGGTTTTAAATGTTGGAAAGTGACCGTTGAGAGAATCAATGGGAAATGGGTTGAAACCCAAAGGGTAATTCGGAGAAAAGGCTTGTATGAAGAGGAATACATGGGGAGATGAACCTATCGCTAAAACATAAACCCATTATAAGTATATCTTATTGATTTTTATTTCAAAAACTATTTTTGTTCGATTTTTATCCTGAATGATTATCAGGATAATCTCACACCCGAATATGCCAGAGATTAGATTCGAGGGGTTGGTAGGAAAAGAAAGACCCCCAAACCCCCAAAGATTTTCTCTTTGGAGGTTCGAGGGACCCGGTAATGCCGTCGAATGAGTTCTCGGAGCCAGGTTACGGTTGTCAGAAATTACCCCAAAGGACAGAGCCGTAACGATCAGGATATTTATTTTAATGTAAAGCAACAACCTGATCAGAAAAAACTACCAGGCTATTCCAACCAGCAATGCCTTTTGCAACCTCCTTTGGCTCTTGGATGGTGTAGTTATTAGTAGCCTCACATATCATCGAATAATGACAAAAGGTCTTGGACTTCAGGTAGTACTTCAAAAGGTAGTATTTCAGTATGTGTTTCCTTGTGAATTGTCGTGTTAAATCGGATCATAGCATCTTCCTGGCTCTTGCAGGTCCATGCAGAAATTCCAAAAGAGTTTGAACCAGGATAAGAAACACGATTAAATCTTGAATTTTCAATTCTTTTGAAGACTTCATAATACTCTTGTAACCCCGGCTGCCTGACTTTATAAACGTATCCCCAATCATTTTTCACGATTTGTTCAAATTCAAATCCGCGGACCTCCCCCCGACCTATAAATCTTAATGGGAGTTCGTTTAATTGGGAAGTGTCACTTTTTAAATGATTCTCTTCGGGTGGCACCTTTATTCCATTTAAAGGAGATCGTTCAAAAAACATAGAATCGTCAAACAAAAAACCACATTCTTGGTGCATTATAATATCATCACAATTGGTTTCGTGATTTTTTTCCGAAAGATTTTTCATAACCCACGTTTGTATTTTAGCGTGTTTATTCCGGCAACAGCCTGCTCAACTTCCGATATCTTATACAATACGCGTCCGCCGATCCGATATCCAATCAGAATGTCATGTTTGCTATATTCGTGAAGGGTGGGCAGACTAATCCGCAGCAGTTTTGCAACCTCTTTCCGTGTATAATACCCTGATACGGCAGGTTTCTCCGGTTTATGGAAGTACCTTTCTAATGATTCGTCAAGTAAATGCTTAATTAGAGTTGTTAATTCTTCTTGGGTAGTCCATTCTAATAAAACCTTTTTCATAAGGGATGTTGCTTTTCTTGATAATTGTGAATGCAACATTCCCCATTTTTACTAAAATGGAATAGCCGAAAGTTCCGAACGGAATAAAACGGAATAAAATAAACTTCCTGGATTTAGTTTTTTAAATCAGAAAATAACCGTTCAAAGTTACTCCTGTCTTGGTTTTCAGGTGGATTTCTTACCATCCTTTCACTAATGTCTTTTCCAACAGTCAAACCAAATTCTTGATAAAAGGCAGTTACCCCGGGCGTAATAGGAATCCTTTTAAAGATCTCCTTGCTTTTCAAAACATAATATGCAGCCAATAATTCGGTTTTGTGGCCGGATTCACCCACCCATTTGTTCCCTATTGTATAGCCATTGTTTGAGAATCTATTTCGGACCAGTTCCGCATGTTCATGGTTCGCAAAAAGACCTTCGAACGTTAGTGGGGTCTTACTGCTCTCAGGATTGTTGATCTCATTGATTTTATGTGTTATACCATCGATTGTATAAAGACTTTCAACGACTTTGGCAAATTCACTCGCTAAATCACCAACATCTGAAATAGTATCTCTTTTTAGACACTTTTTCATCTTGATAATTAGAATCTTCGGTAGTTTTTCAGAATACAAATTATCTTTGATTAGCATGGAGTACGATTTTCCAACCCAAGAAACCATCATTCCCTCAGCCAGCTGTTTTTGTTGTTCTTTTAAATATTGCAGTATCTCCTTTTTATTATACCCAAGAATTGAACCTTGGTCCAAAATTTGCTGAATTTTTTCCTCAGCACTAATTTGTGACTCAAATAGCCACATCTCAAAATCAATACCTGGTAAAGTTAAATCCATGTTTAGGAGCTGTTTGTGTTATGTTTTCGTTTCTATCCCTCATGCAATCAATGGTTCTGCATGTAAGTCAAAATAAGAGCGATTATTCATTAACTACCTTAAGCTGAAAATCACTGAAAAACGAATGACCAGCCATAAGGTCAGCGTTTTCTTCCTGGCTGATCTTTATGTATTTCAGAAACGCTTTCTCAGACTTATGACCGGTGATCTTCATAATCGAGATGCTCTGAACCCCTGCCCGAAAGGCATTTGTAGCAAACGACCTACGTGCAGTATGAACAGTGACAAGTTGCCATTTTTGATACCTTGTTTCGACTTCCATCCCTCCCTTTCGTTGTCTTTTAGTGAGGTACTCACCCAATTTCGCCTCTTCTTTTTTGCCAATTTCTTTAAGGTAGGCATTCATTTTTTGATCAGTTATAGCCCTTGGAAGGCTGTTATCGTACTTCTTCAAAATAGCCCGGATGGTCGGATGAACCGGGATTTCAACAATTTCACCGGTCTTTTCAGTTTTGACTCTGATCCTTGTTCCGTCTTTGATAAAATTGTCCATAGTCAATTTTGAAAGATCACCGAACCGCAAGCCGGTGTAACAGCCAATAATGAACAGGTCTCGTTGATGTTCCAACCGTTTTTCTTCCGATAGATCCATCTCATAGATCGTTTGAAGTTCCTTTTCGTTCAGGTAAATAGCATCCGCTGTCTCTGAAAACACTTTGAAGTCTCTCGGCAGTTCCTTTGTGACATATTCTTTTCTCAATGAGTATTGATAAAAAATTTTAATGTTCTTGATGTGGGTTCCTGTCGTATTGTATGCGAGCACCTTAACCTTATTGCAATAGTGGATAAAGGAATCGTAGAAGTCCATGTTGATATCGCAAAAGTCCAGAACAACCTTTTCATGATCCTGGTAATCTTTTAAGGCGTTCAATGTAGTATAATAGTGTTTGATGGTCCATGGCTTGCGGTTAATTGATTTGATGTATTGCTCGCCAGCCTTATAAAATGTCATCCTTTCCGGCTCTATTTGCGGTTTAGGTCTGATTGCAAGCTCCAATTCTTCCCGAAGGCGTTTTGGATAGAGGATTTCATTGTTCACCATGTACTTATCATAACACGCAAGGGCTTTCTCTTCGATGTCAATTAATCGTTCATTCGTCTCTTTATGATTCTTGTATTTTTCTGTTTGTCTTGCTCTATGTTCTTTTGGATTCCAGTTCTTCGGGTGAATCTTCTTTCCTGTGGATATTTTAATTCGTTTTTGGTCGATCCACATGACCATATATATTGGAGTTTCCTCCTTTAAAGTAGGATCTTTTAGGATAAATGTAACAGTGGCCATGATTAGTGGTATTAAGTCAAACAAATATAATTTTAAATTTGTAAAAGGGGACGGTAGGGGGGACCGTAAGATTTTTTTTATCGTTATTTACGTTTTTCGGACCTTACTTTTTTATTTTTTTAAGTGTCTGATAATAAGTAAACATACGCCAAAAGCGGCCAGAAGGAATTAAGAATGATTAGGTCTTGTCCTGGGCACATTTCACAAATTGAAAAAAACGCTGCAGGTTTATTACTTGCGGCGTTTT
>CAYHFJ010000025.1:0-30207 GCA_964355885.1 uncultured Flavobacteriales bacterium | reverse complement strand
CAACAAATTTAAGCAACCTCGCTGCAGGCGGGCCTTATACTGCAATGATCAGTGTGGTAGATAGTTTCTTTTGTACCGCGGATACAACAATTCAGATTACCGTGAATCCTAAACCTGTTGTTGATGCCGGAAACAACATACAAGTGTGTAATTACAGCAGTAACTTACTGAATGCCACTCCTACGTTTGGAAACGGTCCATTCGGATATGCATGGTCACCAAGTACAGGACTCAGCAATGATGCAATCCGAAATCCGGTGGCATCGGTCAACGGTCCAATAACCTATTGTGTTCAAATTACAGACAGCATAGGTTGTATGTCCGATCCTGATTGTTTAAATATCACCATCTTTCCAAAACCTGCCATCAACCCGGCCACTCCTGTACTTTGTGCAACAAATCCCACTCTTCAAAACACTTTTACTGTCAGCGGTGCAGGAGCAGGATCAATCTATCAGTGGTATTTATCCCCCAATTATTCCCTGATTACTTCATCAAATCCTGATTCTTCTTCCATCGTTGTAACATTCCCAACCGGCATAGCGGCTACTTATTCTTTTACAGCGATTATTACAGATGGCCTTACCGGTTGCAGAGATACGGTAATTACTGCATTTACCGTAACAACCGGTCTGATCATGAGCATCACAGGACCCACAGACTTGTGTCGTGGTGATGTTATCACGCTTGACGCTTTAGGGGCAACAAGCTACACCTGGACTGCGAATCCTGTATATACATTTGCTGATCCGACGCTTCCTTCTCAAACAGTGTCACCTTTGGTTTCAACGGTTTTTACTGTAACGGGAACATCAGGCAGCTGCTCGCAGACCATTAGTTACAGTGTTACTGTTACTCCAAAACCAAGTATTGACATTCAACCCATTCTTCCTGTTTGTGGATGCAGCACAGTTATACTTGATGGAACAGGAAGTACAAGTGGCATGATTTATCATTGGTCGAGCCTTTCCGGAAACAGTATCAGCGATACCACGGCACTGGTCACTACAGCTCAGGCTTGCGTGAATGACGTGTTTACATTGCTTGTGGTAGATCTGATGAATGGATGTTTCGAGGATACATCGATAGCCGTTATTTCAAGACCCAAACCTGAATCAAACGCCTTTGTAATTCCTGATTTAATTTGTGATGGGACTAATACTGTTGTATCCTTAGATGGAGCCGGAAGCAATACCGATCCGGGTACGACTTACAATTGGTCCAGTAACAACGCGGGTGCACTGATCACAGATAGCACCATCATTTCAACAACTGCAACATTAAATACCAGCACAATATTTTATCTGACTGTCACGGATGCGCAAGGATGTGACAGTATATCAAGTGATACAGTACAAATTTATCCTTTGCCTGCATTCATCGCTTCTAACCCGTTTCTCTGCATAACAGATCCGACTTTACTTTCAACTCTGGAAATAATCGGAGCATCAGCAGGATCCATTTATAACTGGACCAGCATCCCGGGATGTGTAACGCCAGGTACAACAAGCTTTGATTCAGAAACTTTTGATTTCTCCGCGTGTGGCCCCGGATCTTTTACTTTTAATGTGACGGTCACGGATGCAATATCCACCTGTGTCAATGATTTAAGTTTAACGGTGCAGGTCGTGACTGGAGTTACACTGGTTGTGTCTGCAGACACAACTTTGTGCGAAGGTGGGGATGTTACACTTTCTGCTTCCGGTGCCAACACATACCAGTGGAGTACTTCAGACACAAGCAGTACCATTTTATTACCCGGTCTGTCTGCCATAGGATCACCTTATACTTTCTATGTCACAGGAATAATTGGTGCTTGTTCAGCCGACGATTCGATAAGGGTGACGGTGAATCCTGTCCCTATAACTTCACCCATCTTAGGGCCATTAACCGCATGTGTAGGGGATACCGGCATTTATTATGATGTCACACCACTTACGGGAAATTACATCTGGACGATTCAAGGTGGCGTAATCACATCCGGACAGAATACCGGAATCATTACCGTCAACTGGGATTCTTCCGGCAGTGGAATCTTGACTGTAGTTGACTCTAACAGTTTTGGTTGTCGGGGAAATACAGAAAGTATAACTGTCACAGTAAATGCAATTCCGGATTCATCCACTGCTATACAAGGATCGTTTGTAGTCTGTGAAGACGCCACCGAAACTTATTTTGTTATTCCAAATTCGGGATCAATTTATACATGGGCGGTCACAGGAGGAACAATCAATGGAAGTAATGTATCTGACATGATTCAGGTTACCTGGAGTACAAGTGGCAGTGGCAGTATTACAGTATTCGAAATAAATTCCAATTCCTGTACCGGCCCCGATATAATACAAAATGTTACCATAAATCCAAGACCTGCTACACCTGTCGTAGTGGGCAACCAGAGTGTTTGTGATAGCAGTCAGGCTCAATATTGGACGAACTTTAATCCGGGCTCCACACTTAGCTGGAACATTTCCGGCGGCATTATTAGTAGCATTAGTGCAAACACAGACAGCGTGAGTGTTCTTTGGACAACAAGTGGAACAGGAAATATATCGGTAATTGAAACAAATAGTTTTGGTTGTAACAGTGATACCGCTAACCATGCTGTATCAGTGAATACAAGACCACAAGCCGGAGTTTTTCCGGATTCGGCAGCACTATGCCAGAACACAACTTTATCCATTTCCGGTACTGCAATTGGGACGAGTATACAATGGGTAAGCAGTGGCAGCGGAACATTCAGTAACTCTGCAATCAGCTCCCCGGTCTACAACATTGGAAATCTGGATACAGGAATTGTCCGGCTGCAGATGATTGTTTCATCTGCACCTTGTCCCAATGATACAGCAGTCGTGATTCTTTATATCTCACCTTCTCCAATAGTCAGCATCACCGGGACGGCAAATACTATTTGCTATGGAGAAAACGATACACTCCGGGCTCAGGGTGGGGGAAACTACCTCTGGACACCCGGAGGATCAACCAATTCCACTCTCATTGTAAGTCCGCCTGTGACAACTACCTATTATCTTACTGTTACAAATATTTTTGCATGCAGCACCGGTGATTCCGTAACAGTTACTGTAAATCCTCCGGGCATTCCCAATGCGGGAATCGATCAGTTAATTTGTCGTGGTGACAGTGCTACCTTCTTTGGAACACAGTCAGGCGGAGGTGGATACAGATGGTCTACCTTGGGAGATGGTGTATTTTTACCAAGTACATCAAGTCAGCAGGTAAACTACATACCGGGAGCTCAGGATACTCTGAATGGTTTTGCACGAATTGTACTAGCCACAACCGGATACTGCCTTAACCTTACGGACACTTTACTTCTGCTTGTGAATGATCTTCCTTTTATTGATGCAGGATTGGATACCACAATCAGTTCCGGGTCAGGGTCAGGAGTCTCGATCCCGTTATTTCCTGCGTATCTCAATGCAACAGGTGTAAAATGGACGAGTTCGGGAACAGGAATTTTCTCACCTTCCGATACATCGACATTCGTTGAATACATTCCTTCAGATAGCGACTTTGAGCTTGATTCTGTGATCCTGACTGCAACAACTCTTGGTGCTTGTTTTTCTGTGAGTGATGTACTCATCATTCAATTTACTCCATTTGAAATTCCAAATGTATTTACGCCTTACCCCAGTTCGCCCGGGTTCAATGATTACTTCGAAATCAGAAATCTTCCCCGGAACACCGAATTAAAGATCTGGAATCGTTGGGGCTTAGTTATCTTTTCTACTGATGATTACCTCAACAATTGGGAAGCGGCAGGGCAACCGGCGGAGGTATACTATTATGTCCTAACGACAGCGAGAAAAGAATACAAAGGCTGGATACAAATTATCAGGGACTAAATAATTCAGACTTCTCTTACCATCAGGCTTTCGGCAAGTTCAGTGAGTGCTTCTTTTTTCGTTGGGTCCACTTGAACTTTTTGAAAATCATTTGTTGCCAATTGGAAATATTTTTCCATCTCCTGTTCCGCTTTTCTGCGTATATCCAGTCGTTCAAAAATATCACGAACGGCATTCACTTTACGAGTTGAATCAACAAAATCAGAATCGGCAAGCAATTTTTTTAATTGGGAAACCTCACTTTCATTCGTACTTGCCAATGCAAGTAAGAGAAGAATAGTTTTTTTATTTGCGAGAATATCACCCCCCACTTGTTTGCCGAACTTATCGGATTCTGCATAAAGATCCAGAACATCGTCATGCAATTGAAAAGCAATGCCAAGATTTTTACCAAAGTCATACATGTGCCTGGCGTCAGCTTTGTCTGCCCCGGCAAGGACTGCTCCAATCTGCAAAGAACAGCCTAGCAAGACTGCGGTTTTCAGACTTATCATGTCAATATATTCAGGAATAGTGACATTGTCTCTTTTCTCAAAATTCATATCGATTTGCTGACCCTCACAAACCTCCATGGCAGTTTTTAAAAAAATTCCCAGTATCTCACTACGATAATTCTCCTCAACCTGCATCATCAGCTGGCAAGACTTGACAAACATGGTATCACCTGATAATATCGCGATGTTTGAATTCCATTTTGTATGAACTGTGGCTTTCCTTCGACGCAGAGGGGCACGATCCATAATGTCATCATGCAAGAGTGTAAAATTATGAAAGACTTCTATCCCTAAAGCAGGGTTGATAATTTTTTCAGCATCACCTCCAAAAAGCTCATTCGACATAAGAACCAAACACGGTCGTAATCTTTTACCCCCTAAAGACAACATATACCGGATCGGCTCATATAATTCAGGTGGCGAAGTCGGGAAATCCAGTAAAGAAATTTCCTTTTCAATAAAAGCCTGAAAATAGTTCGGAGAATGCATGTGTAAACTTAGAAATAATCTGTCGGATCAATGCATTCCAGGTGGAAAAATCAATGCATGACAAACCGGTTGCTGCGAATCAACTCCTTTAACCCGGCTTCCAAGGGAGTAAACTCGCGCTGCAATAATGATTTCATGATCCCAACATCAGGTTTTCTGCGGGTCATATCCCCTTCCTTCAATGCGGGAAGATGAATAATAGAAGAACGACTGTTTGTTACTTTAATAATTGTTTGTGCAAGCTGGAGAACAGATATTTCCTGGTCTGTCCCGATGTTTGCAACATCGTTCATCACAAGATTATTGTAAAATGCATTGCATGTTGCCTCCAGGTGATCGTCTATATAACAAAAGGTTCGTGTCTGACTTCCATCGCCATAGATCGTGATATCCTTATCTTTCAACGCTGCATGCAAAAATTTTGTAATAACGAAATCAGAGCTCTGTTTAGGCCCATAAGTATTAAACAGACGGAAGATTGTATAATTAAGATCGTATTCGTGTTTAAATGAACGCAGATAAGCTTCTCCTACATTCTTCACAATAGCATACGGTAACCGGGAATTTAGGGGAGTTGTATGTTCATTTTGTGGAAACTCAACGGGCTCCCCATATACTTCAGAAGAGGAAGTATAAAAGACCCTCTTTACCCCTGTGTTTTTAGAAAGGCTTAGTATATTGTTGATCCCATGAATATCATGCAAGACCATAACAGGATGAGCAAGTGTTCTTTTCACTCCCACAACAGCCGCGTAATGAAAAACATAGTTAAAGCGATAGGCAAGAAAAATGCTCGATATGTCTTTGAGCTCATTAACATCCGCTTTGATAAATTTTACATTCTGGTGAATTGATTTAGGGATCTTTGACACAGAACCTGTGAGGAGATTATCGACAATCACCACATAGTTTTCAGGATCTTTGGCAAGTCTTTCGGCCAGACTACTAGCGATAAAACCTGCACCTCCGGTAATAAGTATTTTTCGCATCATGATGATAAAGGGTTAGAACTACGATGAACTATTCCCTAAAGTTTGCAATTATCTTTATTCACAAGATAACGATTCCACCAATAACTGGCAAATGGTGGTGAATAGCAGTCTTTGAATGGTTAATTTTTTAATTTATGAGCGATAGGAGGTATTTTCCATATCCGCTCTTCACCAATGGGTCGGCAATTTTTCGCAGTTGGTCGGCATTAATAAATTTCATGGAGTAAGCAATTTCTTCAATGCAACCGATTTTATGTCCTTGCCGGTCTTCAATAACCTGAACGAACTGGGCAGCTTGCATTAGTGAGGTGAAAGTTCCTGTATCGAGCCAGGCGGTTCCTTTATCCAGAATACCAACTTTCAATTTTCCTTTTTGAAGGTATATTTTATTTACGTCAGTAATTTCATATTCTCCCCTCGGACTCGGGGTGAGATCTCTGGCAATCTGAATCACTGAATTATCATAAAAGTATAGACCTGGTACGGCAAAATTTGATTTAGGTTTCTGAGGCTTCTCTTCTATGGAAATCGCGTTATTTTGCTTGTCAAATTCAACAACACCATAGCGCTCAGGATCCACAACGTGGTAGGCAAATACCACACCGCCATCAGGATCAATATTATTTTGCAATAGTTGCTGCAAACCCGTCCCATAGAAAATATTATCTCCAAGAATCAATGCCACTTTATCTTTGCCGATAAATTTTTCACCCAGAACAAAAGCCTGAGCCAGTCCGTTAGGAACCGTTTGTTCAATGTATGAAAATTTACAGCCTATTTCTGATCCGTCGCCCAGTAATCTTTTGAAGTGTGGAAGATCATGAGGGGTGGAAATAATAAGAATTTCATTAATTCCTGCCATCATCAACACAGATAAAGGATAATAAATCATCGGCTTGTCGTACACAGGCATTAGTTGTTTACTCATGGCAAGTGTAATCGGATACAAACGGGTACCGGAACCCCCGGCAAGGATAATACCTTTTGTCATGCTTATTCTTTTGCTTTTGTGTCTATAATATCCTTTGATCTCAATCCATTCCCGGGTGGATCCACCCGAACTTCCAATTCATTCAACTCCACATCTTCATCCTCATCAAAGATCTGAAACAAGGGTTCCTTAAGGAAAGCCTTGGTAATTATTCTTTTTTCAAGTGACAATAAAAGAGAGGGGAGTAAAATGAGATTACTAAACATGGCAATGAGTAAGGTCACTGAGATTAATACACCTAATGCTGATGTTCCTCCAAAACTTGAAGCAGCAAAAATAAAAAATCCGGCGAAGAGAATGATGGCTGTATAAATCATACTGACTCCTGTATCCTGAATGGCTAACGAAACCGTTCTGGAAATACTGCCACCTTGTTTTCTCAACTCTTGTCTATACTTTGTTAGAAAGTACATTGTGCCATCACTTGCAATTCCGAATGCAATACTAAAAATCAGAATGGTAGAAGGCTTAAGCGGAATACTAAAGTAGCCCATAATTGCCGCGGTAAGCAGCAGGGGACTCATACTTGGAATAAGAGCAATTACGACCATTCGAAAGGAAATAAACAGAAAGAACATGACACCTCCAATAAGCAGAATGGCTAATAATACACTTTCTTTCAAATTCAAGAGGAGGTAATCATTATTTTTCAAAAAGATAATTGAGTTACCGGTTAATTTCAGGTCATAATCTTCAGGATTAAAAATACTATCCAGCCGGGGTCTTATTTCTGCCAATAAATTTTTCATTTTAATTGATCCGATATCTGCAACTTGAAAGCTTATCCGTGTAACCTGTTTTGCGCTGTCAATAATTGACCGGAACATTCGTTGGTTTTCCTTTGCTCCGGAAGAATAACTTGCGAGCCGTGCCATCTCTTCCACATTGGGAATTATATAATATTTTTTCTCGTTATCATTCAAGCCCTGATAAGAGAACTTAATACCCTCTGCAATAGACACCGGCTCAGAAAACTCTTTGTATTCCGCCAATACCTTTTGAAGTCTGTGAATCTTATACAACGTTTTTAATTCAAGCGCGGCACCTTCCATTTTTGTATCGACAGTTACTTCAAAGGGCAGGACGCCACGAAAATGCTCTTCAAAAAATTTCAGATCAGTGTAAATAACGTCTTTTTTGGGAAGATCATCGACTACAAAACCGACAGTGGTAATCTTGCTAATACCATAGACGCTGATAGCAATCAAGACAAACACTATGAGGTAAATCCGTTTACGGTAATGGTGAACCCAATGATCAATTTTGTCGAGAAAAAACTGCAAACCTTTTCGTTCAAGGTGCTTCACCTGCTTTGCTGAAGGTACAGGGAGGAAACTATAAACGATGGGTATCAGGATAAGCGAAATCAAAAAAGTTACCATCACATTAATTGAGGTAATGATTCCAAATTCTATCAGAACCCCACTGTGAGTAAAAGCGAAAACCAAAAAACCAAGAGCTGTGGTGACATTCGCCATAAATGTGCTCACTCCAGTACGGTAGATCGTTCTTGCAAGTGATTTTATTTTATTTCCATGTCTCGCGTACTCTTGCTGATATTTATTGAGTAATAAAATGCAATTGGGGATACCGATAACAATTATCAATGGAGGGATCAGACTGGTAAGAATGGTGATTTTGTAACCAAATAATACGAGAGTACCAAATGACCAGATAACACCAAAAACTACCACAATCATTGGAAAGAGTACCGCATTTAAACTGCGAAAGAATGCAAGCAATATCAGAGCCGTGATAATCAAGGCAAGGATTACAAACATTTTCATCTCCCCGACGATCTTTTCAGAAACCGCAGTCCGGATGTATGGAAGTCCGGAATAGTGCATTTGCAAATTGTTTTCTGATGCAAATTTTTCTGACAACTCTTTGATCTGTTTAACCATTCCAATACGGCTCTTGGAATTGAGTTTCTCCTGATCAAAAGTAATGGCCATTAAGGTGGCATTGGTCCTGGGATTCAATAACAGGCCTTCATAGAATGGCAGTCCTTCCAACTCTTCCCGGATCTTGTTTACCTCCTCCTGACTTTCCGGCCTTACTTTTACAAGGGGCTTAAAATCTAGTTTATGCATTGAGTCATTCCGTTCAACTTTGAATGCTCTGGCTACCGAAACAACTTCCTGAATTCCTTCAATTGATTTGATTCCCGAAGTGAGGTCGTACCATCCGTTGAAAGTTTTAAGTTCAAAGATATTATTGCTTTGAAACCCAATAACCATGACAGTGCCATCTTCGCCAAACTTCGCTTTAAACCTGAGATACTCAGCATAAGTTGAATCAGTTGGAGGGAGTATTTTAGCCCCCTCATAGCTTAACTGCACTTTGCTGGCAAAATAAGCCATCACACTTGTCATGGCCAGCAAACTGAACAAAGTGACAAAGCGGTATCTTAAAATTATTCTTGCTGTGGCTTTCAGCATAAATCAGCTATCAATTTTTGTAGGTAAATGTACTATTTTCTGAATGAGAAAACATGGATCCACTCAAACTGGCTGACTCGTAATACCTTTAGAAACTAAGCTCTTTTTATAATCTAATTTTAGGCATTATTTTAATCCGGAAGGTATTGTACCTTTACTGAGAGCGATTTAGGTCTTACCAATGATTCATTCCAACATTAGTCTTCAACAATGCGTCCGGCTGCTGCAACAAGTGGAGTTGTTCAGGCAAGTTCCTGTTAATGTAATTGAAGCATTGGCAAAGAAAATGATCCTTGCAGGATATCCGCCTGATGAGACCATCATCCGTAAGGGAGACGCGGGAAATTCCATGTTTGTGATTCTGGAAGGAAAAGTAAAGATCCATGAAGGAGAGCACATGCTTGCTGAAATGTCGGCGAGACAATTTTTCGGGGAATTGAGCATTTTGGATTCCGAACCCCGTTCCATGTCCGTAACCGCAATAGAAAACACGACACTTGGAGTTATTCATCAGGCTGACGTCTATCAGGTGTTAAAAGATCATCCGGATGCAGTGCGTGATATTATAGGAGTTCTCAGCCACCGCCTGCGCCATCAGAATAACACTATCGTTTCTCAATTGAAAGAAAGAAGTTCAGCTTTGGAAAAACTTGTCAATGAAAAAACCAAAAACTTACTCGATAAAAACAAGGAACTTTCAACTCTGCTTCTTGAACTTAGAAAGACGCAGGAACAACTGATTACCCAAGAAAAACTCGCAACATTAGGACATCTCACAGCCGGAATCGCACATGAAATACAAAACCCGCTCAATTTCATTACAAATTTCTCCTCTTTAACCATTGAATTGATCGATGAGTTCAATCTGTCTACTGATGAAAAAGAACGGAAAGAATTACTTTCGGACCTTAGCAGCAACCTTCAGAAAATTCATGAACACGGAGAAAGGGCCGACAGTATTGTCAAGAACATGATGCTACACAGCAGAACCCGAATGACGGAGAAAACAATGACAGATATTAATAAGCTCATTAGTGATTATACGGAACTTGCATATCACAGTGTGTTGGTGAAAAACCCATCCTTTAAATGTAACACAGAAGTGAAGCTGGATGAGAAAATACCGATGATTGCCATTCACCCGCAAAGTATCAGCCGCGTCCTTCTGAATTTACTTGGCAATGCCTTTTACACAGTAAGCCAGAGAAGTAAATTACCTGCATCTGAATACTTTCCAAAGGTACGTATCCAAAGCAGTCTTGATTCCGCTTATGTTGAAATAGAAATCGAGGACAATGGTGAAGGAATCCCGGAAGCTGAGATGGATAAAATATTTCAACCTTTTTTTACAACCAAGCCAGTGGGAGAAGGTACGGGCTTAGGGCTATCCTTAAGTCATGATATTATTAGCAAGGAACATAGAGGCTCCATGACAGTGAAGAGTAAAATAGGCAGTGGAACCACTTTTACCATCCGAATTCCTATCCTTGAATAAACCTCCCTCTGAATCAGAATAAGACTTAATCACGCTTCCCCTCCAAAGAATTCTGGAAAACCATGAGTTTACCATACGCTCAGTAGGGATGGAGACAAGCATTCACCTTGGTTACATTACAAGCTATTCTATTGGGCATAAAAAAAGCGGAACAAATTGTCCCGCTCCTTTTACCTGGAAATTTTGACTTAAGAAAGGTGCTTGCTGACTAATTTAGTCATCTCAAACATACTAACAGTCTTTTTACCTCCGAAAACTTTTTTCAAGTTCTCGTCAGCATTAATGTTACGTCTCTCTTTAGGATCCTGAAGTTTATTCTTCTTGATATAATCCCAAAGACGCTTAGTAACTTCAGTACGCGGAAGCGGCTTACTGCCAACAACCGGCTGCAGAGTAGCACTGATCGTCATTGGCTTCATAAATGCGGCATTCGGCTTACGCTTTACTTTTGCCTTTACTTTCGCTTTCGCCTTAGGTGCGGCTTTCGCTTTTGGTTTTGCTTTAGCTGCTGCTTTTGGTTTTGCTTTTGACGTCGCTTTTACTTTAGCTTTCGATTTAGACTTCGCCTTTGCAGGTGCCTTCTTCTTCGCTTTTTTTGTTGCCATGATTCTTTAATTAAGGGTTAGTGATTTAAATTATAGGCAAATCAACGAAGGAAAACACAACATAAACTACCTTGACCAAAGAAGTTTTCCACAACCATTGTCAAATCCTCATAGGAGAAAACTCATTTTGATGAGAAAAAAGTAGCCAGGCAGCAGGCAATGAAGGTGAAATCACATATGAAAACATCTCAAAACGAGCCATGAGAAAGGGTTTCAAAGAATTCCATGACTTTGTGTCTAAAACCAATGCGCCGGTCTGGGCTGGAAAACACCTGTTGAAAAACATGTTCCTTCCACTAAAAAAAAATTGAGAAATACTCCCTACCGATGAAAATATCTTTCCCCAAGGGTAAGATTCACTATAATTTCTCTTTCACTGCCTCTCGGCATCCTTATACCGAACTTGTTTCTTTTTTCGAAAAACTTGGGCGATATGGCCAACTCCCATACAGTGTTCATAATTTTATGTTTCGGAAACCTACCTGAATTTGGTAATTATTCAAATTAGTATCAGTGGATTCTTGGCTGTTCTCAGGAAGTTTTATATACTTGTGGAAGAAGTGTTAAAAGAAAACTCCCTCTCATTTTGAATAATTATATCATTTTAATCTCATTATACATTTTTCTGTTTCCAGGTAAGGGTATCACCCTGGCACAGACAGATTCCGGTAATCAGGATAGAAATCTTGTTGGTTGTGTAAGCGGGAATTGTCAGAATGGTCAAGGTGTTTTCAGAAACAGCTCAGGGGGGCTCTACGAAGGCTCGTTCCTCCATGGAAAATTTCAAGGAACCGGAAAGATGATCTATCGCGACGGAGACATTTATGAAGGTGAGTTTCAGGGAGGAAAAATGCAGGGGCCAGGAAAGTATACGTATGCTGACGGTCAGACCTACACTGGTAATTTTGAAAATGGAAAAATGCAGGGAGAAGGTCTGCTTCAGTATGCTTCCGGCAATCGTTTTCAGGGTTCGTTTATGAATAATATGAAATCCGGAGCGGGTACATTCTGGTTTAATGATAGTAGCCGATATGAGGGGTCATTTGCTTTTGACAAAATGGAGGGCAAGGGGAAATGGTACTATTCAAATGGCGATCGATATGAAGGAGATTTTCTCAAAGGCAGGCAAAATGGACAAGGCACTTACTTTTACCTTGATGGAAATCGATATCACGGAAGTTTTGTAAGCGGAAACTTTCACGGATATGGCACTCTCATCCTGAAAGACGGCAGCTATTACGAAGGTGAATTTAAAGCCGACAATCTCAGTGGTTTTGGATTTTTCTTCTATGCCAATGGTGATGTGTATGTGGGGCAGTTCGAAAATGGGAATTACGAGGGTTGCGGAACCTATTACTACGCGAATGGTGACAGATATGAAGGTGACTATCAAAACAATCTATCCCACGGTACAGGAACCTACTACGAAGCCGAGGGAGAAGCTACCCGCTATCATTATCTAAAAGGCGAAATTGTTGGCGAAGGTGCTCAGTTATCTCGTTCTATCAGCCAGCCGATCACTAAAACTGTCTCAACAACGACTATAACTGAGAGTAAACCCGAACCTGTTTCTTCTATCGACCCATCAGGTGTTACAACACCCCCTCCTCCAAAACCCGCGGATACGTCAGCAACAACTACTGTTACAAAACCTACAGTGGAAGTATTTGCAAGTACAGGCACCAAAACAAATCCATGTCCCGGCTGCAAAGGCAAGGGAAAATTGTATCAAACTGAAATTCGTAAAAACAAAATGGTTACCAAAGATATTTCCAACGGGATGGGGCCTCGAAATTTTGTGACCTATTCAGTGAATGAAATTGTCAGGCCGGCAGGTTTCGTCGGTTGTGGACGATGCGATGGCACAGGAAACATACAAGAACAATAGTCTGAAACCCGCATTGCGGAATTATCTTATGAAAAGAAACTTACCACTGCTCTTTTTCAATCTCTGCTTTATTTTTGCAGGGTTTGGCCAGGGTTTAAACTCCAATTTACGTTTCGGACGAATTTCCGTTGACAAAGGCCTTTCTCAAGCTAAAGTCTATTGCACTTATCAGGATAGCCAAGGTTATTTATGGTTTGGAACGGAGGACGGTCTCAATAAGTACGATGGCTACAGTTTCGAAATCTATAAATACAATCCAACTGACAATAAAGCCATTTCCAACAATATCGTTCGCTGTATTTTTGAAGACAGCAAACAGAATTTGCTCGTCGGGACCGACAATGGTCTGAATATTTACAACAGGGGAAATGGATCCTTTAAAAGACTTCAAAATAATCCTGCTGATAAAAACTCAATAAGTAATGACATCATTTCTTCCATTGCAGAGGATAAAAATGGAGTTGTTTGGATTGGAACCAGTAATGGACTAAACACTTTCGATGCCTCTACCGGAAAATTCAGTCTGATACCAAGCCTTCCTGCTGATCCCGGAAGCCTGAGCAGTAATGCAATCTCTTCACTCCTGCTCGATAAAAGCGGAACCCTATGGGTTGGGACGGTCAGTGACGGCTTGAATGCATTGAATACAAAATCACGTAAATGGATAAGATATTATCACGACGGAAATAATCCAAATTCTATCAGTGAAAACGAAATCACATGCCTTTCCCAGGATAAATCAGGAAATATTTGGGCAGGCACTGTGAATGGCGGTGTTAATGTAATAAATCCTCAAACCGGCAAAGCGACTCATTATACTCAGGACAATGGCTTAAGCAGCAACAGTGTGTTCTCTGTTCTCGAAGATAAAAATGGCCATATCTGGATAGGCACCTTAGGCGGCGGATTAATCTCAATTGACAGAAACACGGGAAAAAAGACTAATTATTTACATAACGCACAGAATTCAGAGTCTTTGTCAAATAATAAAATCTGGAATTTATTTGAAGACAATGCCGGTACAATCTGGATCGCCACCTCTGAAGGGCTTAGTTTCTATAACCGGACACTTGCAAAATTCATCACCTATCAGGTCAACCCGGTGTCGGGAGGAAATAATAGCGTATTCTCCGTGTATGAAGACAGGCAAGGAAATATCTGGACCGGTATATTGGGAGGAGGACTTAATCTATTTGACAGAAAAGAAGAAAAATTTGTCAATGAAAGATTTGCATCCTTGTCACACCCCTTACTCCGTTTCAATAATGTCTTTGCCATTGCTGAAGACAGTGATGCAGTGCTTTGGGTGGGCACATCGGATGGTTTACTGTCCTACGACAAAACCAGAGGTATAGTAAAGCAGTATAAAAATATTCCCTCTGATCCCACCTCTCTCAGTAATAATTACATCCGCTGCATCTATAAAGACCGCACAGGAGTATTATGGATTGGAACCCATGGTGGAGGTCTAAATGCATTTCACCCGAAGACAGGAAAGTTTACTGTGTTCCGAAATAATCCATCCAATCCATCCAGTCTGAGTAATGATGTTGTGATGAATGTCTTCGAAGACAAGCAAGGTATATTATGGATAGCAACTTATGGTGGAGGTATTAATCGCTATGACAGGACCAGTGGCAAATTTGAATCCTTTCAGAATGACATAAACAATCCCGGCAGCATCAACAGCAATTTTATCCACTCTATTTATGAGGATGATAATGGGCTCCTTTGGATCGGTACTTATGGAGGAGGTATAAATCTGCTTAAAGACGGAGGAAAAACATTCCTTCATTTCACTGAAAATGACGGGCTCCCAAACAATATCGTAAACGGAATATCTCCCGATGCGAAAGGAAATTTATGGATTAGCACCAACTCGGGTGTATGTAAATTAATACCCCGAAGCCTCGATTCGAAAATTGTCGCATCCACCAGGATCTACAACATTCAGGATGGGATGCAAAATAAATTCAATGAGAATGCCGCTTTCACCGGCATGATGGGATGGCTGTATTTTGGAGGTAACCAAGGATTAAACGCATTTCATCCTGACAGTATTACCGACAACAAAGTAGTACCCCCTGTTGTCATTACGCGCTTCTATCTTTTTGAAAAGCCTGCCCGTATGGATACACTCATTACCAATGAACGGACTCTTAAGCTTAATTACAAACAGAACTTTTTCACCTTCGAATTCGCAGGGCTGAACTTTTTGCTTCCTGAGAAAAACAGGTATGCCTATAAAATGGAAGGGCTTAACGACGAATGGATCGAATTTGGAACACGACGCTATGTCACATTTACAAATGTTGATCCGGATCATTATATTTTTAAGGTTAAGGCATGCAACAATGACGGAATATGGAATGAAGAAGGAATTTCTATCGATATTACAATCACACCTCCATTCTGGAAAACATGGTGGTTCACAGGTCTGAGTGCCTTGGGCATCACTTTACTTATATTTTCGTATATCCGTATAAGGACTAACACACTTGTAAAGCAAAATGTGTTATTGGAAGAAAAGGTACATGTGCGTACTCACGAACTCCAGGAAAAAAATGTTGAGCTTACTAAAACGATGGACAATCTTAAATCCACACAAACGCAATTGATCCAATCAGAGAAAATGGCATCCCTCGGACAACTTACTGCCGGTATTGCACATGAGATTCAAAATCCTCTGAACTTTGTAAATAATTTTTCTGAATTATCTGTAGAATTACTGGACGAACTCGGAACTGTTCCCGATGAAGATGAAAAGAAAGAAATCGTGGGAGATCTGAAGCAAAACCTGGGAAAAATAGTGTTTCACGGAAAACGGGCTGACAGCATTGTGAAAGGTATGCTGCAACACAGTCGCGCCTCCACATCAGAAAAACAGATCACTGATATCAATAAGCTGGTTGAAGAATTTTTCAACCTTGCTTATCATGGAATGCGTGCAAAGGATCCTGCCTTTAATTGTACCATGCAGAAAGACCTTTCTCCGGACATTCCGCATTTACAAATTATCCCACAGGATATTAGCAGAGTTATACTGAACATTTTCAATAATTCATTCTATGCAGTTGATGAAAAAAAGAAACGTCAGGCGAATGGAAATTACCAGCCGATTGTTTCTATCAGTACAAAGAAAATCGGTAATCAGGTTCTCATAGCTATACGGGATAACGGAAAAGGAATTCCAGCAGATATCCGTGATAAAATATTCAACCCTTTCTTTACAACAAAACCGACAGGCTTAGGAACCGGTCTCGGACTCTCCATCAGCTATGATATTATCGTTAAGGGTCATGGTGGAGATCTTAAGGTTGATTCAAAAGAAGGAGAGTATACAGAGTTTACCATTTTGTTACCAATTGTAACCTGAAAAAATATTTTACATGATCAAAATGTTGATTGTAGATGATGAGAGGGATGTAGAAATGCTTTTCTCGCAACGATTTCGGAAAGAACTGCGAAACGGAGAGGTACGATTAAATTTTGCCTTCAGCGGGCAGGAAGCACTGCATTTTTTGCGTACGCTCGACCCTTTTGATCTGGTCCTGGTATTGAGCGACATTAATATGCCGGTAATGACGGGTCTTGAACTGCTTCGAACCATTCGAATGGAATTCCCGACGCTTAAGGTTATGATGGTAACCGCTTATGGAGACGACAACAATTACCAAACAGCTTTGTCATACGGTGCCTCTGATTTTGTTACTAAGCCTGTTGACTTTGTGACTTTAAAAGAGAAAATTTTCAAGCTGGCAGCACGGAAATAATCCGAAATTCTGATAACTTTACGAAATCTGATACATGAATTCAACTCTGAATGGATAATACTGCAAAAATACTAGTTGTTGACGACGAACCGGATCTGGAGTTGTTGATTCTCCAACGTTTTCGTCACCGTATTCGAAATAAAGAACTTTCATTCGAATTTGCAAGTAATGGTGTTGAAGCATTGAATATTTTGAATGCGAATCCTGACAAATTTGATATGATCCTCACCGATATCAATATGCCGGAGATGGATGGCCTCACTTTACTTATTCGTATCAAAGAACAATTTAAACATCACAAAGCTGTTGTCGTCAGCGCATACGGCGATTTGGAGAATATCCGTACTGCCATGAATCGTGGCGCATTTGACTTTGTAACGAAACCAATTGATTTTGCAGATCTTGAAACAACCATAGATAAAACTATTGATGAATATAAATTAATCCGTCAGGGGAAACTGGCAAAAGAACAACTTGATGACACCATTCGACAAAAAGAAATAGCGGAATTAGAAAAAGTGAAGGCTGAACAAAGTGAAAAGTTCAAACAGCAGTTTCTCGCGAATATGAGTCATGAAATCAGAACACCGATGAACTCTGTTATTGGTCTCACCAATCTGCTGATGAAGTCTAAAATGGATCAACAACAGGCCAAATACCTGAATGTGATCAAGAAATCATCTGAAAACCTACTCGTTATTATCAATGACATACTCGATCTGTCAAAGATCGAAGCAGGCAAGATGGATTTTGAAAAAACTCCTTTTATTCTGGAAGATTGCATGGACACCGTTTATCATACCATGGCATTCAAGTCTGAAGAAAAAAACCTCCTCCTTGAAAAACTAATCGATCCTTCAGTTCCTGAAGTTGTCATTGGTGATCCCGTACGTTTGAATCAGATCCTCATCAACCTTACAGGGAATGCAATTAAATTTACTGAGAAAGGCAAAGTTACAATACATGCGAAAGAATTAAGCCGACAGGATAATGTATCTATTATTGAATTTTCAATTACCGATTCCGGAATCGGGATACCGGAATCTCAGCTCAACAAAATATTTGAAAGTTTCAGCCAGGCAAGTAGTGATACCACTCGCAAATTTGGTGGCACAGGACTTGGCTTAACAATTTCCAAACAATTAGTAGAGTTACAGGCAGGAAGCATCTATGTGTACAGTCAGGTTGGTAAAGGAACAACTTTTGCCTTTAAAATCCCTTACATGATTGGTAGTATAGCTGACCTGACACATGCCGAATTTAACTCGGAAGACACCAAAGGAGAAGATTTAAATGGGCTGAGAATATTGCTGGTCGAAGATAATGCCTTCAACCAGATGGTCGCTGTAGATACCCTCAATGACCTGATCAGTGACCTGAAAATTGATATTGCTGAGAATGGCATCATAGCTTTGGATAAATTAAAAAGCACTGATTATGATTTGGTGCTGATGGACATACAGATGCCAGAAATGGATGGATTTGACGCCTGTCTGCACATCCGGAACGATTTTCCGCCCCCTAAAAATCAAATACCGATAATGGCAATGACGGCCAACGTAACGCAGGAAGAGGTTGAAAAGTGTTACAAAAGCGGAATGACCGCTCATATCTCAAAACCTTTCGACCCTCAGGAACTTTTGAACAAACTTGGCCAATTGGTTTTGAAAAGTAGTGGCTCCTGACGTAATTCATTCAAACGAATTTCGTTTCTTTCGACATTGAATCACCATCAACAGATATATTCAATAATTTTAATCCATGACTCAAGAAACTGATCTGACTTTTTTGGAATCCTTCACCGGAGGGAATCCCGAGAAAATGAAAAAATATATGAATATGTTTATTCAGATGTGCCCGGGACAATTATCATTGATGTCTACTCATCTCCAAAGTGAAAACTACGACCAGCTAAGAGCAACGGCACATTCCCTGAAACCGCAAATTACATACATGGGAATCAAACGAGGCGAATCATTGGTGAAGAGTATTGAACACATGGCCGCAGAGAAAAAAGATGTTGAAAAACTACCTGCAATGTTAGATGAATTCAGCTCAATTTGCAATCAGGCTGTAGAAGAGCTTAAGCAGCATGTAGCTTAATCTATAATTGAACAGAGAACAAAAATATATATTCCTATTTTTACAACTTAACTCATTCGTATGAAACATGTAAAGGATATTTTCATCATCGACGATGATCCAATGCAAGCCATGATGCTTCAGGATTATCTTAGTAAATATTCAACTTTTACTATTCACGTTTACAATTCAGGTGAGGAAGCCCTTAAACACCTTGACATCAAACCCCAAATCGTGTTTCTTGATTATAATTTCGACAAAGTGGGAGCTGATGCAATGGATGGCGTTGAAATTCTCAAAGAACTCAAAGCGGCATTGCCATTGACTGAAGTCGTCATGTTCAGCGGGCAAGACAGAATTGAAGTGGCTGTGAATACCATGAAATATGGCGCATTTGATTACATTGTTAAAAGCGAAAGTGCTTTTCACAGAAGTGAAAATGTCATTTTTAACATTATCAAGAGAATGAAATTACAAGGCGAGGCCTCTATGTATAAAAGGCTGACCTATTCTCTTGGAATCGCATTGTTGCTGGTAATCATAATTGCTATTTGGCTGTATCAGGCAGGAAAGATTTCAGATAATCCCGGTTGGATCTAGAAAGTAATTTTCAATCACACTTATAAAACAGGAGCCTGTAAGCAAAACAGAGCTCCTGTTTTGCTTACAGGTAACGGGCTTTTTTACTATCTTCACATACAGTTAATCCTTGTTCTAATTATGCCGCTTTATCCTTCAACGATCAAATCTAAATTACCGGGTGTAGGGACAACGATATTTACAATTATGTCTGCCCTCGCTAATGAATATAAGGCGATAAATCTCTCCCAGGGTTTTCCGGATTTCGACTCACCTCCAGATTTAATTGAACTGGTCAATAAATTTATGAAGCAGGGAATGAATCAGTATGCTCCAATGCAAGGATTGCTCTCGCTGAGAGAGCAAATTGCCATTAAAACAAAAGAGCTTTATGGTACAGAGTATGATCCTGAAACTGAAATTAATATTACATCTGGTGCCACACAGGCTTTATATACTGCTATTACAGCAATGATCCGTGAAGGTGATGAAGTAATTGTTCTGGAACCGGCTTATGACTGTTATATCCCTGCAATACAACTGGCGGGAGGTGTACCTGTCTGCATTCCATTAACAGGACCCGACTTTAAAATTGATTGGAGTATTGTACGAAAGGCTATGACCTTTCGTACGCGCATGATTCTTATCAACACACCACACAATCCGGCTGGAACAATATTCTCAAAAAACGATTTTCTTGAATTGGAAAGAATGACGAAGGGGACAGAAATAATTGTCCTCAGTGATGAAGTATATGAACACATTGTTTTTGACGGTCACAAGCACGAAAGTGTGATGAATTATGCGGGCTTACGGGAACGTAGTTTCATTGTATTCAGCTTTGGCAAAACTTACCACACAACAGGATGGAAAATAGGGTACTGTCTTGCCCCTTCAAATCTTATGACAGAATTCCGAAAGGTTCATCAATTTGTTGTTTTCACATCCAACACTCCGATACAATATGCCTTAGCAGAATATCTTAAGAATAAAAATTACCTGTTACTTCCGGATTTCTTTCAGAAAAAAAGAGATTACTTTTTAAAGCTTATTTCCGGGTCTCGATTTACCTACACCCCATCAGCCGGATCTTACTTCCAACTCCTGAATTTCAGTGCTATCACTAAAGAAAAAGATACCGCTTTCGCCAAACGATTAACAAAAGAATTCGGTGTCGCGTCAATACCCGTTTCAGTCTTTTACCAGAAGCCTCCGGAAGTCAAATTGCTTCGCTTCTGTTTCGCGAAAAAAGAGCAAACCCTGGAAAAAGCGGCGGAATTACTAAATAAAGTCTGACAAAAAAGAAGATAGTGCATTCAAAAGTCTGGATATTAAGTACCGGTTTTTAATAGAAGTAAATCAAATTCATCAAAAATATTAAACACAAATAATGGACGAGCAACATAAATTTAAGCCTGAAAGCTTAATGATGTCATATGGTTACAAACCAGAACTTTCTGAAGGAGCTATCAAGTCACCAATTTTTCAAACCTCAACATTTGTTTTTAAAAGTGCGGAAGAAGGGAAAGCATTTTTTGAGGTAGCTTATGGCTTAAGGGAAAAAGGAATTAATGAAGAGCTCGGACTGATTTACAGCAGAATCAATAATCCGGATTTAGAAATATTAGAAAATCGATTGACTCTATGGGACAATGCAGAAGATTGCGCGGTCTTTGAAAGTGGCATGTCCGCCATTACAACGACCATGCTTGAATTTCTGGAACCCGGAGACCTTTTGCTTTACAGCACTCCATTGTACGGCGGAACGGATCACTTTATCCATAGCTTTTTAAAAAAAATAGGTGTACACGCGGTTGCTTTTAAGCCCGGACAGGAAAAAGATACGGTGGAAAAAATAGTTGAAGCGACCGGAAGGGCCGATCGTTTATCAATGATATATATAGAAACTCCCGCTAATCCAACGAATACTTTGATTGATATTGAGTGCTGTAAAAAGCTGGCGGATAAATTCAGCACAAAAAATAAACGTGTGTATGTCGCAGTTGACAATACTTATATGGGACCGCTCTGGCAGCATCCATTAAAACATGGAGCCGATTTCTCCTTATACTCCGCGACAAAATATATTGGTGGACACAGTGATGTAGTCGCCGGAGCCTGTTGTGGAAGCAAAGAAGTAATCACCCGTGTCAAATCACTGAGAACCTTTCTGGGAAACATGGCCGGCCCCTGGACAGGCTGGTTATTACTAAGAAGCCTTGAAACAATGAAGGTAAGAATGGAACAACAAGCACTCAATGCTGTAAAAGTGGCGGAGTTTTTAAACACTCATCCCAAAGTTGAGAAAGTATACTATCTGGGGCTGATTAAAAAAGGGACAAACGAATATGATATTTATCAAAGACAATATAACTCACCCGGTGCAATGATTTCTTTTGATGTAAAGGGTGGAGAGGTAGAAGCCTTTCACTTTATTAACAATCTTAAATTAATCAAACTGGCAGTGAGTCTTGGAGGCACAGAGTCGCTGGTTGAACATCCTGCAACCATGACACATGCCGGCGTTGATCCCGACCACAGAAGAGAGATGTCAATTACCGAAAAACTGGTACGACTCTCGATCGGCGTAGAGAATTATAATGATATCATTTGGGACATTAAACAGGCTCTGGAAAAAGTTTAACCCACTTTTTGAATTGAGATACCAAGAATAGTATGCCCCGAATTTGCTTCAGGAAGCCGAATACTTGACTAAGCATTTGCGGACACAAAAATAAAAAACGTGATTGCCAGATATAAGCCAAACAAAAATAAATTAGTTGATTTCACTTTCTTTCTTTCTTTCTTTCTTTCTTGAGTAATCATTCGAATCACACTTTCAGGAAAAGAAAACTGCATGATGATGAGCTGAAATTGCCTTAGCATCATGCAGCTTCTTATGATAATCCTCCTAATTCCTTTTCTCCATTTTACGTTCATTCATTTCCTTCTTCTCATTATTCATTCTCTTCATGTCATTGCCTTTCATTCTATCCGTATTTCGTTGTTCCATTTTCTCCATGAAGCGATTCTGAGATTCATATCGATTACCATCCATATCCATACACTCGCCATCCCTTAACTGAAGCTTTTCACCATTGCGAAGTTGCAATTGTCTTTGATCCTTTAATTGATAACTTCCATCAGGATTAACAACAGATCCATCCTTTAATTGTAGCTTTTCCTGAAGTTGAATCTGCTTTTGATCTGTTACCTGATACACCTTGCCATCTTGCAGCAACAAGTGATCCTTTAACTGAATTTGATCGCGATCCTGCACCCTGTCTTGTGCAGAAATTGAATTAAAGCCCAATACCAAGCCAATACATACTAAAAATAGCTTTTTCATGGTAATTATTTTTTTATTAGTGAATAATTGTACAAATTTAGGTCAATTCGGGAAGTGATTATTTGACTTAGATCACGATATCTGATGATTATTATCATTTATCTCATCTTCAATAACCATTTTCTATTCAACTAAAACTGAACAGATATACCAAACACCGGATTTAAATTTATAAATGAAAAACCAAACAGATATTCGTGTTACCCTAATTCAGTCAAATCTTATATGGGAATCCCCTGAGGATAACAGAAAAATATTTGAAAATAAAATTCAATCAATCGGGCAGGAAACTGATCTGATAGTTTTACCGGAAATGTTCAGTACGGGTTTTTCAATGAATGCGGCACAACTTGCCGAACCAATGAATGGAAAAACAATGGAGTGGATGCATAGCATGGCCAACACTACAAAAGCAGTAGTGACAGGAAGTCTTATTATTGAAGAGAATAAAAAATATTTCAATCGTTTGATTTGGATGCATCCGAATGGATCTTGTAGTCATTATGACAAACGACATTTATTTTCACTGGCAGAAGAAGAAAAAACTTATAGCCGTGGAAACCACCAGTGGATCATGCCTCTGAACGGGTGGAAGATTTTTCCTTTAATCTGCTATGACCTTCGTTTTCCGGTTTGGAGCCGGAAGAATCAATCCCTTGATTATGATATTTTACTTTTTGTAGCCAATTGGCCGGAAAAGAGAAACAAAGCATGGAAACAATTATTAATCGCGCGAGCCATAGAAAATCAAAGTTATGTCGTCGGTGTAAATCGAGTGGGAGAAGATGGAACAAAAACAAACTATATCGGCGAATCAGCGGTGATTGATTTCAAGGGCGAGATAATATCCACCTTTAAATCCAATGAAGAAATGACAGAAACCCATTTGCTAAAAAAGAATGAGTTAATGGATTTCAGGAAGCAGTTTCCTTTTGGGGCAGATGGGGATACATTCGAATTAACTTAATGCAGACATTATAAATTATTCAATGAAACTACTACTACTTCCGGCACTCTTATTTTTATATATTCTGAGCAATGCCCAATCAGGCTTATCTCTGCATAACATGGATGCGGCGGAGAAGCTTTTACTTCCGGATTATTTGCGTAATGCACGAACAAATAGTTCGAACGGTATCCCTACCCCACCCTTTTCACCAGTACGCGCCAGTGCGGAATGGGAAGAGATTGATGCATTGATGATCACATGGACAAGCTACACTGCAATCCTGAAAGAAATTGTCAGGGCAGCACAAGTTGAAACTAAAGTGATGATCATCTGCTCAGACTCTGTTGATGTGAAAAACTACCTGACAGGAAACGGAATCCCTCTTACGAATATTGACTACCTCATTGAACCATACAATTCCGTATGGTGTCGTGACTACGGTCCATGGAATATTTACACAAACGATGCAGACTCTCTCGCACTTGTCGATTGGATATACAACCGTCCACGGGCTAAAGACGATACTGTTCCTGCTGCCATCCAAAGATACACCGGCTTACCGATGTACCAGACAACACAAAGCCCGTATGATCTGATTCATACAGGTGGAAATTTTATGACGGATGGATTTGGTACAGGCTTTTCTTCCAATCTCATTCTACAGGAGAACCCGACAAAATCAGAAACTCAGATTGATTCGATCATGCGGCAATTCATGGGCATTAACCGATATATTAAAATGACGACACTTCCTTTTGACCAGATACATCATATCGATATGCACATGAAGCTACTGGATGAAGAAACAATTCTTATGGGTGAATACCCTGCCGGTATTGCAGACGGTCCGCAAATTGAAGCAAACCTACAATACGTTCTTTCTAATTTCAATTCTGTGTTTGGCTCTCCATACAAAGTAATACGTATACCCATGCCACCTGATAATTCAGGATCTTATCCAAATACAGGTGGTGATTACAGAACTTATGCAAATGCTGTATTTGTCAATAAGACTGTCATTCTACCTGTATACGAAGAACAATATGATACTACCGCTCTGCGCATCTGGCGAGAAGCACTTCCGGGTTACACTATTACAGGCATCAATTGCAATTCCATGATTTCCGCATTAGGCGCGATACATTGTATTACCAAAGAAGTTTCCACCGCTGATCCTCTTTTAATTTCACATCAGGCCTTACACGACACCTACAATTCATCAGTACCATATCAGGTAGATGCAAGAATCCTACATCGATCAGGAATTACAAGTGCATATATCTTTTATCGGACAGACACGCTTCTCCCCTTTCAAAGTATAAACATGACACTGACCAATCCAGGAAATAATACATGGTCTGGCCATATTCCGCCACAAGCTCCCGGCAGCACTATATACTATTATATTCAGACTGAATCAATGAGTGGAAAGCAACAAGTTCGGCCTTTACCGGCTCCCGCGGCATACTGGAAGTTTACTGTGCTATTGAATACGGGCTTATCAAAATTCGATACAAATTCCAATTTAGAAATGCTTGCAATTTTCCCGAATCCTTCAAAAGGGATTACATGTATCCCTGTTTCAACTAAAAGTCCACAACACATCCATTTACAATTAAATAATTCACTTGGTCAATTAATTGAAACGATTTATTCGGGAATGACAAACGGAGAAAAGAATTTTTTTGTGAACACTTCAGAATTAAGCTCTGGTGTATATTATATTACAATGTTAGGTACTAAAAAATCAATGAAGCAAAAATTAATTGTTCGATAAATTTTTTTAGTGATTAAAATTGACTAACCTTTCTTCCAGAACAGACAATTCCTCCTCAGAAATGTTTTCCTGTGCCAATTGAAACAACTGCCGTTCTTCTTTACGGATATGCGCTTCCAGGATTCTGCCTATCGCATCCAATGCAAGAACGAGGTCACTTGCATTATCAATCTCAGTAATTTTTAATTCAAGAATACGGTGTTCCTGTACTAATTCAATAATCAGAGCATCCATTTGATCTGTCCGTCCCTGAATAAACGGAAACAACACATCTTCCTCCGCTTTAAAATGAGATTGCAGTTCTGTTTTATATTTCAATTTTACATAATCTGCCTTCTGCTGAAGTGACTCCGGCATGTTTTTAAAATGTGGTGTATCCCTTTTCAGTACCGATGCCAAAAGTAATCCGGAGTAATGATCACGGGATAAATTTATTAATGCTTTATGTCTTTTAATCGGCATAATCTTGAATAGATTTTAAAAACTATATGAAAACACATCCATCTGCCAACCTGCTTACATCTGTTCTGCAACTTGTCGCAAAACATTAATCCAATCCTCTTTAGCTCTGCCTGTACCTAAACGAACGATCAAAAGATTTTTTTTCGGCTGCACGTAAATATATTGTCCAAGGTGCCCAATGGCTGAAAAATCTCCGAACATTTCTGTTCCAATCCACCATTGTCGATTATAAAATCTGGCGGCACCGGCTTCATTATTGATCTCTGTACTTTTTTTAACCCAGTCTCTTGAAATAATTTGTGTCCCCATCCAACTTCCTTCATTCAAATACAATCTGCCAAACTTTGCGTAGTCTCTGGCTTTTGCATTTATACAACAAAAAGTTTTTTCTAATCCATTATGCTTAGAATCAATACTCCAACTGGCATCAAATTCCATACCCAAAGGTTTCCATATTTTTTCATCAAGATAATTAGTGACGTTGCTTCCGGTAGCTCTCTCTAAAATAAGTCCCAGCAACTGTGTATTGATGCTTTTGTACTCAAATCCAGACATAGGCTCCTTTTCGATCCTAAGATTCAGCAATTTTTTACGAAGTGTTCTTCCATAATAGATTGTTGCAGCTCCACTGAAAGGAGTATTGTATCCTTCAGAGAACGTCACTCCGGAAGACATTTGCAACAGATGATGGATAGTCACTTTCTCCCATCCTGCATTCTTCTTCAATTCCGGAATATAGTCCGTTACCTTATCATTTTCACTATGGATTTTTCCTTCCTCAATAGCTATACCAATCAGCGCGGACAGATAAGATTTAGCCATCGAAAAAGAAGCTACCGTGGAGTTCTTTTCATACCCGTCGAAGTAACGTTCATATAACAAGCTATCATTGCGTATAATTAAAAAGGCAACAGTCGGCGATTGTTCTAAATATGATTTCATGGAAAAAGCCGCCCTTTTGTAATTCATTATCTGTATACGATCTTCAATTGAATTATTAAGTTGCGCATCCGTAAACCTGAATGGCGATTCCGATTTGTGAAGAGGACGCGAAGGGAAAATGGAATAATCAGTAATGTTCGAATAATTATACCATACAAATCGTACAACTTTGCACCCCGGAAACAAGATTATTAATGAAGTCAACAACAAAAATGAAATCAGCGAATTTTTTTTTCTCATATCATTCCAAAAAATAAATTAACAATCAACTTAACAAATACTTATCAATCCTGTTCAGGGAATTTGCCATTTTATCTCAACATCCCAGTTTGCCCTCATTTGTATTAGATCAGGATAATAGAACACTGGCTCCGGCTGTTTGCGGTCTAAATACACCCCTGAATCCCAGAGACCGTTTTTGTTAATATCCCGGATAATTTTTAATCGGTACATCCCCGGTGAAAGGAAACTGAATACAATTGTTGAGTCATTCGTGACAAAAGTTTCTTCATACACTTTCTCTTTCTCATCGACCAGTTGAACGATAACAGGGAACTTCTGAGATACAGAAGAAATCGCCGCAGTGAGTGATGCATAATCCGTTTCCTGGCGAGTTCGAAATTGTGTGATGATTGTGTCATTCTCAAAACCGTAAATATCTTTGAATGTACCTGAAGGGACTAACAAATTATAACCGACTCCCGGTTTCCAGGTACCGGAATATCTCAAACGGGTATGTAAAGAGTCAGTGAATAGAAACTTATCTGTGGGAACCTCAACACTATCTTCCAGAAACCGTATTCCCGAAATAGTTGCTCTATCAATTGGGTGATTGAACAGAAGATCAAAAGGACGGTGGAGATCCTGATAATTTCCTGAACTAGCTTGTGGAATAATTTGTAAACTTTGGCCAGCACGTCCCGAACCACGAGAATCCTTTTTAAGCAAACGAATAATGACAGTATCTTTATCGCTCAGTTGAGGAAACAGGAGCTGAATAGTATCCGAATCAAGATTCTGATAATAGATTAATAAACTGTCCTTCTTTTCAGAAAAACCTAGATCATAAATCTTCAGCGATGCAGTATCTGAAATCCAAACCAAATTGAGAGTATCGGCAAGACCATTAAAAACACAAACCGCCTTCCCAGGCTCTTCAGAATAGGTCCGGAGCAACTTAAATTTTTCTGCTCCTTTAAAGAGCCGTAATGAAATATCTGAACTTCCGGCTATGACTAAAGAATCTTGAAAGGCAATACTTTCTTCAGGAGGATTATACAAGTAATCTTTATTGATATCAGCGAGGGCAATAATTTTATACTCCCCGGGAGATATATTTCTGACATGGTATTTACCTTCAACATCAGTCTTTCCAAAATAATAGGGGCGTTTCAAAAATGGCAGGGAATCATCTTTTGCTTTATATAACATTACCAGCACATCCTTCTCCGGCTTATCATCTGAAGCATTTTTAACAGAACCGCTAATTTCAAGACTGTCAATTATACCACCGGTAGAAAAAACAAACTGATAATTTTGAATAGCATTACCTTCATTATTATCTATTATTGAATTCCCGAAATTAAATGAATAGGTTGTATTTTCTTCAAGGGTATCTTCAAACAAGACATGAAGTGTTTTCTTCCGAACTTTAACTTCAGGAAAAAATTTAAGTGGGGGTGACACCACAAGCTGTGATTGTATATCTTTCAATTGGACATACTCATCAAAGGTTATCTCAAACTCATTCTCCTTAAAGTTTATAGCATAATTTTCCGGTGTTGACTTAATGACCTTTGGCTCGTTGATATCCTGATCTCCACCGGCAGGAGGAACTTGTATAGCACACGAAGAGAAAAGAAGGAGAAAAATAATACAATAGGTACTTTGCTCTATTAATTTCATAATATACGGGCCAGAATCAGACTGACTTCTTCTAAATACTTACGATCAATTTCATCAAACCCGTTAACCTCTGTACTATCTACATCAAGCACGGCAATAATTTTATCGTCTTTCACTACAGGAATAACTATCTCCGAGCGGGAAAGACTACTGCAGGCGATGTGTCCCGGGAATGTATCAATGTCTTCCACAAGAATTGATTTCCCTTCTTCCCAAGCCTTACCACAAACACCCTTTCCATATGAAATCCGGGTACAGGCTACGGGACCTTGAAATGGCCCCAGAACTAACTCCTTTTTATCTGATTCACTATCCACGCGGTAAATCCCGACCCATAAAAAATTCATGCTATATTTTAAAGCCGCGATAATATTTGCAACATTCGCTATGATGTCATTTTCTCCGATGACCAATGCATTCAGTTGAGGAATCAGGGATTCGTATTGTTCCCTTTTCCCGACACCGGTTGGTATGTTGATATCATGAGACATTGATCTTCTTTCTGCAAAGATGTGAAAAAGATATCGTTTGTACCTACGAATGAATTACAGAATTCAGAAGAGATTTCAATTTCAGCAATTGGAAAGTATAAAGATCACCTTCAGGCTGAGGCTAGTGCTCCTATGCTGACTCTGGTACCCGGAACATCCAGCAGCACTTCAGCACAAGCTATCAAAGTAGATCCTGTTGTAATAACATCGTCCACTAAAAGAATATGTTTTCCACTAAGCAGTTCCGGATTGTCAACTTCAAAGACCTTATTCACATTTTCATACCTCTCATAGCGATGTTTACGGGTTTGCGTTTCGGTCGCTTTCAATCGTTTCAACCCTGCCGGATCAAACCGAACTCCCATTGCTTTTGCGATTCCTTCACCGAAGCTGTCACTTTGATTATATCCTCGCTGTTTTAATTTTGATGGGTGCAATGGGACCGGAATAATTACATCTACCGTTGAGAATGGGTGCGTATTCATGATTTCATACCCGAATAACTCACCGGTAAACTCACCAACATCTTTCCTCCCTTTATATTTCAAGTGATGAATAAGCTGCTGAACCTTTTCTCCTTTTCCAAAATGATAATACGCTGACGCGGCTTCAATTTTAACTTTTCCCCAAAAGTGCTTTA
>CAYHFJ010000024.1:0-30392 GCA_964355885.1 uncultured Flavobacteriales bacterium | reverse complement strand
AACATTCCCATGCAAGATTCGATGCAGGTTCAAGAACGTATGAATACATAATATACAATAGGAAAAACCCATTCTTTCGGCATACAGGCTGGTACTGTCCTCACGATCTGGATATTGACAGGATGAATTCGCTTGCGGAAATGATTAAAACATATACTGACTTTTCTTGTTTTAGTAAATCACGCACACAAACAAAGACGAATAATTGCACTATTAGCGAAGCATACTGGGAACAATATCCTGAAAAACTTGTCTTCCGGATTTCAGCGAATAGATTTCTTAGAAACATGGTACGTGCAATTGTAGGCACTCTGGTTGAAGGCGGGAAAAGTAAATTAAACTCGGAACAATTGAAATTAATTCTTGAGAGCAAAAACAGGAGTGAAGCAGGACCATCCGTACCGGCACACGGTTTGACGCTTGTCGATGTAAAGTATCCATTTATTAAATGAAAGACAAGAAAAACAGCGGCCATGTTCTTCACTTTCCTATACTGAAGAGAATAGTTGGAATGGCACTTCCGTATGGAAAATCTTTTAGAATAGCGGTTATTCTTACCCTGATTCTTGCTTCTCTATCCCCGGCAAGACCACTGCTTATTCAATACACCGTCGATAATTACATCGTCATTCCGAATGCGCGGGGATTATTGAATATGACACTTTTGATGGTTGGTTTATTGTTTTTCCAAAGTATAATTCAATACTATCATACCTATATCACCAACTGGCTTGGACAAACTATCATAAAAGACCTGAGAGTTAAACTCTTTCGTCATATCTCGATGCTCCGGCTCAAATATTTTGACAAAACACCTATTGGTACACTGGTAACTCGCACGGTCAGTGATCTTGAAACCATCGCGGATATTTTTAGCGAGGGGCTAATTTCAATTATCGGAGATCTGATGCAACTCGTCGTAATAATTTCTGTAATGTTTTATTTGGATTGGCGCCTAACTCTCGTCAGCCTTTCAACCATTCCATTACTCCTGATTGCCACACGAATTTTTCAGAAAGGTATAAAATCCACTTTCAATGATGTTCGCACTCAGGTTGCTGCACTTAATACATTCGTGCAAGAACACATTACAGGCATGAACATCGTACAAATTTTCAACAGAGAGGAAGAAGAGATGAACCGGTTTGTAGGAATCAACAAGAAGCACATGAAAGCGCATATCAGATCCGTGTGGTACTATTCGATTTTCTTTCCTGTTGTTGAATTACTGACAGCAACATCCATCGGACTATTAGTCTGGTGGGGCTCCCATAGGGTACTTGAGAATGAAGTATCACTTGGAAACGTCATAGCCTTCATCATGTTCATCAATATGCTATTCAGACCCATCAGAGAATTGGCCGATAAATTCAACACTTTGCAAATGGGAATGGTAAGCGGAGAAAGAGTTTTTCGTGTACTTGACACTCATGAATTTATTCCCGATGAGGGTACCGATGAATTAGAATTAGTAAAAGGTGACCTTGAAATCAGTCATGTCTGGTTCTCCTACAAAGACCTGCCTGTTACCAATGAAGTACTATCTGATAGTAATTTAAAATCGGAGATAGAGGAGGAGTGGGTACTTAAAGACCTTAGCTTTTCAATTAGTGCCGGACAAACACTTGCAATTGTTGGTGCTACCGGTGCCGGTAAATCTTCCATAGTAAACCTCCTGGGTCGTCTATATGAATTTCAAAAGGGAAAAATACTTCTGGATGGAAAAGACATACGTACCATCAAGCTGGATGCATTGAGAAAAAATATTGGAATAGTTCTTCAGGATGTTTTTCTGTTCTCAGATACCATTGCAAACAATATTTCGCTGAAAGACCCAGCCATCAGCAAAGAACAAATAATTGCCGCCGCAAAAAGAATTGGAGCTCATCGCTTCATCGAAAAGCTGCCGGAAGGCTACGATTTTAATGTGATGGAAAGAGGAGCAATGCTTTCAACAGGTCAGCGGCAATTAATCTCATTTATTCGCGCTTATGTTTATAATCCGGCAATTCTCATTCTGGATGAGGCTACAGCTTCCATTGATCATGAATCTGAGGAACTAATCCAGGAAGCTACAACAAAATTGACTCATGACCGCACTTCAATAATCATCGCGCACAGGTTGGCGACTATTCAAAACGCGGATAAAATAATTGTCATGGATAAAGGTAGAGTGGTGGAAACAGGAACTCACCAGGAATTATTGCGACTTAACGGATTTTATAAGCAACTTTATGAAATCCAATTTTCTAATCAGGAAACCAATACACTTTAGGGCACCTCTAATTAAAAGCCCTGGCTTCCCGCATAAATATTTTAAATTGTAGCCTTCATTAATTGTTCGAGTTCATCTACCTTATCCATAAATCCCAGTTTGTGATAGGAGTTCATCAGATTTCTTATCAAACGTTGAATCATGTCTTTGTTTGAACAAGGCTCGTAGTATAAATTCTCAGGTTGAATCCGCAGTTGTTGTAAAAAGCTGTCAATTTCCTTTCTATGAAAAATGTCGCCACGACTGAATGGATTTATATAAAACAGGATGTTGGAATGATCACTGATACTTGCAGGATCGTTGAGCTCATCTTTGTAACATAATACAAAATGTTCAGGAAGATTAACTCCATAGACAGGAACTCCTGCACTCCTTGCAATCTCAAGATATAGGAGCGACAACATTAAAGGATTTCCTCTTTTGGTCTCTAATGCAATATTGATAAATGAATTTTGAGGAGCATGATAATTTTGCGTATTTCCGTTAAATCCTTGAATATCAAAAAATATTTTATTCAGAACTTTAACCTGCTCCATAGCAGTAAGGTGATCATTCATCTCCAGCCATGCATCTTTCCTCATCTTATCCAACTGCTTCTGAATCGCCTCCTCATCAAGATCAGGATATTGGTAACGGGCAATCAAAATTGCTCCTTTTACAGGTTCCTGAGATCCTGAGTGCGCCCAAACGTGAATTTGATGCTGTAAGTCCTCAAATTGAATGCGGTGAATAATTGCCTCAATCCTTTCCTGCATTAAGGCATCCAGAGAACTGCTCCAGGCATTTTCCAGAATCGGAATTACTTCTTTTCCGAAATGGATAAGCCGGCTTTCAATATGCTGGAAAATCTCATGGTCGTTGTCATCAAGGAGACGGATGAGTGCGTTAACTTCGAGTGGATTGATGTTCTTCATACCCTCCTTTTAACATTCAGACTTCCTAAAAGGATACCATACTTCGGATCTAATTTTCAACAAAATTTTGTTGGAACTATCTGACAGATATTGAAACCCTTTTAAACCACGGGTTTTAATAAGATTAAACGAACAAGCTCTAGCTTATAATTAGTTCCCTATTGACATAATTATGGCAAAAAATACCAGTCAACTTTCGTACCTTTGTTAAAAATCAGGCATTTAGAGTATAAAATGCAATAAGTATTAATAGACAAATTAAACAAACATGATATTAAAGAGATTTACTTTCACTTTCCTTTTAATTTTTGGACTTCAGCACCTTTCTCATGCCCAACCTCTTATTACCCCTATGTGGCAAAAACATTATCAAGGTGTTGGTGACAATTCTGACCGCTTCAATATGATTATATCTGATGGTGTCGGTAATTTCATCGCTACAGGGTATACCATTAAACCCGGTAATTACCGCGATTTTTTAACCGTAAAATTTGATGCAAATGGAGATACTCTCTGGTGGGCAACAAAAAACGGAGCCAGTAATGGAGAAGATGAAGCAACACATGTAGCCATAGACGCTTTAGGTAATGTGTACGTGGCCGGTTATTCTGATGCAGGAATTAAAGAAGATGATATCTGGTTAATAAAATATAATTCCAGTGGAGTATGGCAATGGGATACTACCTGGAACAATCCCTCATCACATGATGACTTACCTACCGATATGGCTATTGACGGAAACGGAAATATTTTCATTACCGGCAACGCTGAACCGGATACTGTGACAGGTAGCATGGATTACATTACCATAAAGTATTCGCCAACAGGAGGAATAATATGGCAGGTTCAATATTCCCGAATTGGTGTTACATCCGGTAAAGATCAAGCAAGTGCATTGGACTTAGATGCCAACGAAGATTGTTATGTTACCGGACGATCCTTCAATGGATCAGATGACGATATGCTGACTTTTAAGTATAACGGAACCAACGGTTCCGTACTATTCACACAGATTTACGACGGAGGAAGTGGTGACGACAGAGGAGTTGATGTTGTCGTTGATAACGCAGGTGATATAATTGTAACAGGTAGAAGTGCCAATAACAACAATCAGGATTTCAGAACCATAAAATATTCAAGTGCCGGTGGAATACTCTGGAGTAAATTTTATAACGGTCCGGCAAATCAAAACGACAGACCAGTTAAAATGGTTGTTGACGCTTCAGATAATGTCTATATCGCCGGCGAAGGGGACGTAGATAATTCTTCTCTTATTGATTATGATTTTGTGACAGTAAAATACAACTCAGCCGGTGCTCTTCAATGGGCCATGTTGGAAGGGAGTAATGCTGAAAATGATAGTCCTTCAGATCTCGCAATTGACCCTCTAGGTGACATTATTGTTACAGGAAAAGCAGATATGAATACCAATTTGCTGATCACGAATAATGACTTCATGACGGTTAAATACAATAGTGGGGGCATAAGACAATGGACACAATTTCATTCAGGTTCCAGAGCAGGGGGGAGCGACATAGCATCCTCAATTTTCATTGACGGTTCTGGTAATAGTTACATTGCCGGCGGTAGTGAAAATATATCAACCCAAAAAGACGCCACTGTACTTAAATACGACCCTTCAGGCAATGTGATATGGTTAGAAAATTATAACGGCGAAGGTGATTTTTCAGAAAGTGGTCGTTCAATCGTCATAGATGCGAATGAATTCGCTTACATCGGTGGATATTCCTTCCGAGAAGGACATAACCGGGATATTTTACTAGTTAAACTCGATGCAACCGGTGATACAGCTTGTTCATTTCTTCACAATGGCTCCCAAAGCGATGATGATGAATTAACGGCAGTCGCCCTTGATGCCAGTGCTAATGTATATGCGACAGGCTACACAAAAAATGTTGATCAAAAAAGTGATTTTTTTACAATGAAATGGAATCCGCTTTCATGTGATACCGTTTGGACAAGAATATATAACCATACCACGAATCAATCTGATAGAGCGGATGCTATTGTGGTGGATGCCGCAGGTAATGTCTACGTAGCCGGTCATAGTGACAGTAACCCTGTTGACACATCAGACAATTATGATATCGTAACAATTAAATACGACACTAATGGAAACCTTGTGTGGATGAACCGATTCAATGGAACAGGAAATTTAAGGGATGAACCTTCCCGGATTATGCTCGACAATTCAGGCAATGTACTTGTATGTGGCAGAACAGAAAAAGCGAATGACGACGATTTTGTACTTTTAAAGTATGCTGCTTCTACCGGTGCCGATGTTTGGAGCGGTCCGGCTCTTTATAATGGACCATTTTCCAATGATGACCGTGCCTTAGATATGACTATTGACGCTTCCGACAATATATTTGTATGTGGATATTCTCAGACAGGTTCCGGCACCGCAACTGACGATGCGGCTATCGTAAAGTTCGATGCCAGTGGAGCCGCGACGGCCTTCTATTTTTTCGACGGTGTGGGACTTGGAAATGATCAGGCTTTGGCAATCACGAATGATAACCAGAATCAGATTTATGTCGCTTTCCGTACAGACGTTGACGCAAATACCCTCATCGCAAATTATAACTATCTCACGATGAAATTTGACAATGCTCTAAATCCAATCTGGGCAACGCCCCCATCTTATAATGGACCTATTAATAGTGATGATATTCCGGTAGCCATCACAATTAATGCTGCCGGAAATGTTTTTGTCACCGGTTATTCAAAGAATGATACATTAAGCGGAAGGACAAATATCGATTGGGTAACAATTCGTTATGACAGCTTAGGTGTACAATCACAAATCGCAATTTTCAATGGAGCAGCGGGAGGAGACGATGAACCTAATGCTGTTGCACTTCGTGCCGGTTCACTCTGGGTTACCGGGTTCTCAATAGGTAATGGGAACAATCAAAAGGATGTGACCACAATAAGATATAATCTAATTGTCGGAATTCATTCTATTGAAAATACAAATGAATTAGCCTTCGTCTATCCAAATCCATTTTCTGACGAGGCAATTCTTGAAGTTAATTCTAGGAGCACAAATCTATTAACAGCAAGCATATATGATATCCTCGGGAATACTCTGGAAATAATCAATCTGCATGAAAATAGGGTTAAATTGAACAGAAAATCTTTCTCGCCCGGAATGTACTTTTATCAAATAACTGAGGCTTCTTCAATCATTAGTACAGGAAAATTCATAGTAGAATAAAAGCTCATGAAAAAAATATTTTCTCGAATTACATTGCTTAGTCTATCCGTTTTTTGGGGGTTGAATGCATTTGCACAAACACCAAAAAATCTGAATCTCAAAGCAAGTATCGACTTCTCCCCGCAAACTCTTGCAGGTTGCTGGCATTATGAAACTTCCGGTAAAAGCTATGCACTCCTCGGTGCTTCAGGAGGCCTGATGATTGTTGATGTTACCATTCCGGATACTCCATTGTTCGTTCTGCAAGTCCCGGGGATTGATAATTTATGGCGTGAAGTCAAAGTGGAAGGCCAGTACGCCTACGTTACCACTGAAGGGAATGACTCTTCAGGTGTACTCAATGGAATTCAAATCGTGAATCTTAGTTATCTCCCCGATAGTGCCCCCAGTAAAATATACAAGGGTGACGGCCTAATTCTGAATGAGTTGGAATCAGCTCATTCAATTACAAGTTCAGGAGAATATATTTATATTAATGGACATAACATTTTATCACAGGGCAGAGGAGTTTTAATGTGCAGTATTGCGGATCCATGGAATCCCGTTTTTATTGGTGCCGTAACCAATAATTATTGCCATGATAGCTATGTCAGAGGTGATACTCTTTGGACCAGCGATATACTGGCAGGTCAGTTTTCAGTATATAACATTTCCGATCGGAGCAATCCTGCTCTATTAGCCACACAACAAACCCCGGGAGATTTCAACCATAACGCATGGCTCAGTGATGATGGACAAACCTTATTTACCACAGATGAAAGAAACAATGAACCACTTGGTGCTTTTGATGTTTCTGATTTGAACAATATAACTTTGCTCGATACTTATTATACCACAAACTTCTCTTCATCAGAGGTCCATAATGTTCGTGTATTGAATGATTTTCTTATCAACCCAAGTTATGGTAGTCAACTAACTCTTGTCGATGCATCCAGACCTTCAAATCTGATTGAGATTGGTAATTATACTACAGGAAACTATTTACTCTGGGATGCAGATCCCTATCTGTCATCCGGTATAATAATAGCCACAGAAACTAATCCCGGCATATTCTATGTTTTTGAACCAATATATCAACGCGCATGTTATCTCGAAGGGCTCATTACTGACAGTATTACAGGTGTACCAATTCCTGCATCGACAGTTCAGATTCTGACTACAACCATTCAAAAATTATCAAAAGGTACAGGAGAATACTTTACCGGCACTGCAGACCCCGGTACTTTTGATATACTGGTTACAAAAAATGGTTATGCTGCTAAACAGATTTCCGGTGTGTTGTTGACAACAGGAATGGTAACATCACTTGATTTTGAACTCAGGCCTTTAGGTGCTGACGTTTCTACTTTGGAACAACCTGATATCATCAGCATATCACCAAACCCATTTGAAAATAATGTTAGGATTGAATGGAATGAAAAATCGATAATTCGAATTGAATTGATTAATGTACTTGGAGAAATCGTGAGAACTTCTGACCCTGAATTAAATCAGTCGACTCATTTGGTAAATACAGAGGCTCTTTTAGGCGGTATGTATATGCTTAAGCTATTCTCCGACCAAACTATTTATTATAAGAAACTTATCAAACAATAGCGCATTTCGCTTCGTACCGATATTGATCTGGTCAACTTAAATTTTACCTGAGTAAGGCAAGTCTGTCTAAGACAATTTCTATCAGTTCGTTCATCGTCTCATCTCCCTTATGAGTATGCTCATTAGTGATGCGATTGGCAACAATGGCATTAATGCTGCAACAATGATGGCCAAGAATTTTTGCCAGACCGTACATAGCACCGGTTTCCATTTCAAAATTTGTAATCCGTTGCGATTTATGTTTAAAACTATGAAGAGTAGGAATGAAGTCCTGTCGTGCAAGTTCATAGCGTAAAACACGACCTTGTGGAGCATAAAAACCGGAGCAACTGGCAGTTATTCCCTTGTACATACCTTCACTTAATGCCGTCTCGAGCTTACCTGAACAGCGCGCTATGTAAGATTGTGGTAAAATTCCTTCATTTGGATAATGTTTTCTGAATGCTTCAACAATTTCCGCCTCCTCTTTATCGTTATCCAATTTGTAAAAATTGAGCAATCCGTCTAAACCCATACCAAACTGTGAAAAAACAAAGCCATCTACCGGAATATCTGCCTGCAATGAACCGGAGGTCCCAATTCGAATGAGATTAAGCGATTTAAGCTCCTTCTTTATTACTCTTGCTGCCAAATCAATATTCACTAAAGCATCTAATTCATTGTATACTATATCAATATTATCAGTTCCGATGCCAGTCGATAAAACTGTGATTCGCTTGCCTTTATAAGTTCCTGTATGTGTTACAAATTCTCTCTTTTGTTTTCGCACTTCAACCTTATCAAAAAACCGGGATACCATTGAAACCCGATCAGGATCACCGACATTTATTATTGTGTCAGAAATTTCATGAGGTAAAAGATTAAGATGATAAACACTATTATCTGAATTGAGGATAAGTTCTGATTCCGGTATTTTGCTCATGTGCTTGAATCGTTTAAATTTGCATACAATATTAGAATATATTTTTATCTATGTCGAATTTCACTAATCAAATACTCGTACCTATTGACTTTTCAGAACAATCACTCATTGCTCTGAGTCAATCCTATAACTTAGCCAGGCTTTCCCGCAACGATATAGTACTAATTCATGTCATTGATGACACCTCATATGTGCCTTTTTTACAGAAAAAGGAGGATAAGGAGGCGGAGAAGAGGATACAGTCAGAATTACAAAAACTGGCAGAAGAAACTACAAAGGCAATTGGAGTGAAGGTCAGCACTTTAATTCGGAAAGGAAAGGTTTATGAAGCCATTCAGGAAGCCGCCGAAGAGTTGAAATGTTCATTCATCGTAATGGGAACCAATGGAAGCGTAGGCTTCAAAAAGTTCATTGGTTCTAATGCGCTAAGGGTAATTCGCGAAGCACCTTGTCCTGTCATCACTATCAAAGGCAAGAAACACCGTGCCGGTTGTAAAAACATTGTGCTTCCCTTAGATGTGACTAAACAAACGAAAGAAAAGGTGAGAAATGCCATTGAATTTGCTTCACTCTTCGGCTCAGCCATCCACCTCATCACTGTTTTGAATACAGATGATGAGTTCATCGTAAATAAGTTGAAAAGACAGATGAAACAAGTGCATGAACATATACGTGAACACAATATTTCTTGTACATTGGAATTTATTTTGGGAGATGATATTGCAGAAGAGGTAATTCAATACGCGGAGAAGAATAAATCCGATCTTATTATGATCATGACTCAACAAGAGGTGAATTGGACGGATTTGATGTTTATCAGCTCGTCCGCTCAGGAAATTATTAACGGCACAGATATACCCGTTCTTAGTATTAGACCTTTAGAAAGAAAAGATACTTCATCATCCCCTTTTGAATATTAATACCTTTGACTAAACACACACCACGATGAACAAGAAATTTCAAATAAAAAGAATCCTGATCCCGTTCGATTTTTCTGAGACCGCGGAACTTGCCGTGGAACATGCAGTCTTTATGGCCAGGCTTCACAAAGCAGATATTATGCTGCTACACGTTATCGAATCCTATTCCTTCTCCTCCGCCATTTCTCAGGCTTTTGGGAAATCACAAAAGGAGTTTGAACAAAAGATCGAAACATCTGCTAACGACCGATTAAAGGAACTCACCGCGAAACTACATCACGATAGTGGAATGGGAGTACAGTTCCGAACAGAGAGTGGTAAAATTTATAAATCAATTGTCAGTGTTGCTGAAGAAATGAATGCTGACATCATCGTAATGGGAACCCATGGCGTGAGCGGGTTTCAGGATTTTTTAATCGGTAGCAATACCTACCGCGTAGTTATGAGCGCACCTTGTCCGGTGATTTCAGTTCAGACACATGCGAAAAAAGTGGGATTTAAAAATATTATTCTGCCTATTGACAATTCCCATTCTTCAAGACAAAAAGTTAAGCATGCAGTGGAAATAGCAAAACATTATAATTCGGTCGTACACATAGCCGGAATGGCTAACATGTCAGACATCGATTTGCAACGTCGTTTTGATGTAAAAATCCATCAGGTGAAAGATTATCTTGATGAACATGAGGTACCTTACACTTTAAAAATGTTTAAAGGTGAGAATGCAGCGTCCATTACAATGGATTATTCAACACAAATTAATGCAGATCTGATCATAATGATGACAGATCAGGAGCAGAGCGGTATTTTTATAGGAAACTTTGCCCAACAGATTATCAACCACTCCAAAATTCCTGTAATGAGTATACGACCTGATGAAGGGGATCCGGATAAAATCTCAATCGGATATTAATAAAAAAAGCCCCTTCATGGAAGGGGCTTTTTTTATGAGTTGAAATCCTCGACTCAGCTTCCAAATACTTTTTTCAAAAGTGCCGTGACTCTGGCTGCAGGATCTTTTCGGATCTTAGTTTCTTCTTGAGCCACCACTTTGAACAATCCATTCAATCCTCTCTGGGTAATATATTCATCCAGATCAGGATTCATTTTTTTAACGAAAGGGATGGCATTGTAAGTGTTCATGAGAGGACTCCAGTATTTTGTGACATTTACCTTTTGTGTTGCCGCATGAATGACCGGCTTAAATTTTATATGTAAATTCGCGGCAGTTCTCTGTCTCAAAAATCCTGTAGCTGCCGTGTCCGATCCCCTAAGGATACCTAATCCATCTGTAATTGACATACCCTTGATGGCATCGATAAACACAGGTGCGGCTTGCTTGGAGGCCTCCTCAGCGGCACGATTTAAGGTCATTACGAATTCATCCACCTGCTTACCCATTCCAATGGCTCGCAGTTTCTTTTCCATTTCAACTGCCTCAGGGGGGAAAGGGATTTTAATCAGACTGTTTCTGTAAAACCCATCCAATTTGGATGTGGAACCGGCTGCATTCTTACTGCCAATTTCCAAAGCCTCTTTCAAACCTGCAATGATCTCGCTGTTGCTTAAGCTTGTTCCCCCATTAATAGTTTTATTTATCTCCTTACCTATTTTCTTGTAATCCGTTTGAGAACATGAAATGAGAGGAATACTGATACCCAGAAAGAAAATCCATCTTAATTTGCGCATACTATTTATTTTTTGTGATTTAATCAATTATCCTGCCGGAACAAAAGTACAGTTTATTTAAGAAATGCTCTTCGGTAAATAAACTACCGAGTGTATAATTATAGCCGGGAAGAATACATAATTGTTATCCAACTTCGTATAAATAAATTGAACTATATTCTACCTTTGCGCTACTTAGCCCTTTAACTTTAATCGTTTATTAGATTTCTCACCCTATGAATAGTAAGCTTTCATTCCGCCAAACCGATGTTGAAATTATTACGATTGGCGATGAACTGCTGATCGGACAAGTTGTCGATACCAATAGTCCGTGGATGTCACAAGAGCTTAACAAGATTGGATTAAAGGTTCGGTTCATCACGACTGTTTCAGACCGGGAAAATGAAATATTATCTGCTCTGGATATCGCATCACAAAGAACTGGTGTTATCCTGATAACAGGTGGACTGGGGCCAACTAAGGATGACATTACCAAAACAACTCTCTGCAAGTACTTTGAGACTCCAATGCGATTTGATGAGCCAAGTTATTCCAATCTTGTGCGATTATTTTCTGCCAGAGGCAGGGAGGTTACCGAACTTAATAGAAAACAGGCTGAAGTACCTGCCAATTGCGTTCCACTTTTAAATCAACTTGGAACAGCTCCTGCCATGTTGTTCGTATACCAAAATCGTATCTACATTTCAATGCCTGGAGTCCCACATGAAATGAAAGGTATCATGAAAACGCATGTGTTACCTTATCTGAAAAATCAATATGCGCTGCCTCCTGTAATACATGAAACGATACTTACACAAGGTATCGGAGAATCTTTTTTTTCAGAACTCATTGCTCCTTGGGAAGACAATCTGCCGAAGCACATAAGCCTGGCTTATTTGCCCTCCGCGGGAATACTCCGATTGAGACTCACTGCTTCCGGATTCGAGGAATCTGTTCTTAAAAAAGAACTCGAAGAAGAAATTTCAAAACTTGAATTGCTGGCAGGACAATATATTTTCGGCAGAGGGAACGAAACGCTTGAAAAACTGATTGGAGATCTTTTCAGAGAGAATAAACTTACATTATCAACTGCGGAAAGTTGTACGGGTGGCTACCTTGCACATCGCATTACCTCAGTTCCCGGTAGCTCAGAATATTATATCGGATCTGTCATCGCTTATGATAATGCGATAAAAACTTCCTGTTTGGAAATCAATCAGGAATTAATTGAAAAGTTTGGAGCAGTGAGTGAAGAGGTCGTTACCGCAATGGCTCTCGGAATAAAAAAACAATTTAAAACCGACTATGCTATCTCGACCTCCGGGATAGCAGGACCTTCAGGTGGTACTCCGGATAAACCGGTAGGAACTGTCTGGATTGCAATAGCCGGACCCGATTCAATAACTTCCCGGAAATTTATGCTGGGTACGGAACGTTTTTCCGTCATTCAAAGTACCTGTTTGAATGCTTTTCATCTGCTTCTGAAAATGCTTAAAAAGTTAAAATAACAAGAAGTTTGAATGGGGCTGATTAATTTTGTTGTATTTTGGGTTTTCTAAGAGAAAAAAATTATCTTTGCGCCTCTTAAAAAAAGAATCCCATGGCACGCATCTGTGATTTAACCGGAAAAAAAGCAATTACCGGAAATAGCATATCCTTCTCAAATAAGAAGACAAAACGCAAATTTAATCCAAATCTGCATAAAAAGAAGTTTTTCGTGCCTGAATTGGGTGAGTGGATTACCCTCAAAGTCTCTACTTCAGCTTTGCGTACTATCGATAAAAATGGTATCACCGCAACTATCGAAAAAGCAATCAAAAAAGGAAGAATCTGATACAATTTCATACAATTTTAAATGCTAAATTCTGTCCGGATTTAGCATTTTTTTTTGTTATTCAAACCTGTAAATTTAAGACTGTCGAAATGGATCTTAGAATCGTTTTAAGAATCTGCCTTCTCTGCTCGGCTGTCTTTTTTAGTCCACCTTGCTTTTCACAGGAACCTTCAAATTATACATCCAATGAAGATATATTATCAATAAAATTTCATCGGGAAAGGAGGGATCTGATTCGTGCAATACTTCCTGATAATTCATGTGCAATAGTTTTTTCAAATCCAGAAAAAAACAGGTCTGCGGATATTGATTATGAATATCATCAGGATCCGGATTATTTTTATCTCACCGGTTTTCTCGAAGCTAATTCGGTGTTACTAATCTGGAAAGAGGATCGTTTGATTGACGGTATTAAAATGCATGAACTTATTTTTGTTCAACCGGAAAATCAAAGCAGAGAGCAATGGACTGGCAAAAGATTGGGAGTACAAAACGCCGTAACTTCTTTAGGAATTGCTAATGCATATTCATCTGAATCCTTTGATGCAAAGGAGGGCTTATTTGATGGCTTGGACAAAATACTTTACAAGGGTTTTCCGAAAGGGCTGGTGAACGACCGCCAAAACGAAGGCGATCTTTCTGATCTGGTTGAATCATTTAAACTTAAATCGAATTATCCCTCGCCAAAACATGACGACTATTTATTAGGGAAGTCATTGCGCACTCTCAGAGAAATTAAAACTCCTGAAGAGATTTCTCTTATGAAACGAGCCGCCGACATTTCTGTGATGGCTCATCTTGAAATGATGAAAGCATTAAAACCTGAGATGAAAGAATTTCAGGTTGAAGCCATAGGGGAATACTTTTTTAAAGCAGCAGGTGCCACTGAACCTGCATATCCAAGCATCTGTGGCGGGGGTGAAAACTCCTGCATTTTGCATTATCAAACAAATCGCCGTACTCTCCATGATGGTGATCTGATTTTGCTTGATATGGGTGCAGAGTATCATAATTATGCCGCTGACCTGACCAGAACTTTACCGGTAAATGGAAAATTTAGCGAAGCCCAAAAAAAGATTTATGACCTGGTTCTGGATGCACAAAAGGCCGGAATTGCAGCATGTATTCCGGGTAATAAGTTCAATGACCCTGACAGAGCAGCTCGAAAAATATTGAAAGCCGGCTTGATAAAATTAAACATCCTCAAAGAAACTGACGATCTCAATCTATACTATCCGCATGGTACATCACATTATCTTGGTTTAGATGTGCATGATGCAGGCGTCCCGGCAACTTTAAAACAGGGAATGGTACTGACAGTGGAGCCTGGATTATACATTCCTGAAGGAAGCCCATGCGATCCGGATTGGTGGAATATTGGCATCCGGATTGAAGACGATATTCTCATCACAAATGACGGACATTTGAATCTTTCTTCAGCCCTCCCGCGTGAAACTGGGGAAATTGAGGAAATCATGAAAGAAAAGTCAATTTTTGACTAAAATTAGGTTAATTAAAAGCATTAAATATGCGGTTTTTCTTTTTATTTTTCGAACTAATTAGTATATTTGCAACCCTTAAAATAAATGACGCCCAGCGTTAAAACAAAGAAAAATCATGGCAAAGAAAGGTAACCGTATTCAGGTCATCATGGAATGTACAGAGCATAAGACCAGCGGAATGCCCGGCACTTCCCGGTACATCACTACCAAGAATAAAAAAAATACTACAGAACGGCTGGAGTTGAAAAAATTCAATCCGATCCTGAAGAAAATGACTCTACACAAGGAAATTAAATAATCAGCCTGTATTTCAAATTGAATTTCAATAACATTTAATAAATAGCTTCATGGCAAAGAAAGTAGTTGCGACACTGAAAAGCGGAAAAGGAAAAGAATTTTCCAAAGTAATTAAAATGGTTAAGAACCCTGAAACCGGTGCTTACAATTTCAAAGAAGAAATCGTACACAACGATCACGTAAAGGATTTCTTAAAAAATCGATAATTTTCACGCATAAAAAAATACTAAGCTTCTTTCTGCATGAAGGGAGCTTTTTTTATTTTATCTCCCCGAAATAAAATCTTTTTTACCTCAACAACTAACTTCTACAAGAAATAACAATGGGTTTTTTCGGATTATTCTCAAAAGAAAAAAAAGAAAGTCTTGATAAGGGACTGGAGAAAACAAAAACTAGTCTTTTCTCCAGAATCGCAAAGGCCGTAGTAGGTAAATCAATTGTTGACGCAGAACTACTGGATAATCTCGAAGAAATTCTTGTCAGTTCTGATGTTGGTGTAGGCACTACCTTAAAAATTATTAAACGTCTGGAAGAAAGAGTTGCCCGTGATAAATTCGTGAGTACCGATGAGCTAACCAAATTACTAAAAGAAGAGATAGCCGCGCTACTCGCCGAAAACAACTCGATCAATTCTGACTCTTGGAGTTTTGATAAACCTGATGGTAAACCTTATGTTATCATGGTTGTCGGAGTAAACGGAGTGGGTAAAACAACTACCATAGGCAAACTGGCTTATCAATTTAAAAGTGCAGGTAAAAAAGTACTACTAGGTGCTGCCGATACCTTCCGTGCAGCAGCAGTTGATCAACTCGACATCTGGAGTAAGAGAGCTAACGTTCCTATCATCAAACAAGCCATGGGTTCTGATCCGGCCTCAGTCGCTTTCGACTCTGTTGAGTCTGGTGTCGCACAGAATGTGGATGTAGTCATAATAGATACTGCCGGCCGGCTTCACAATAAAATCAACCTGATGAACGAACTGAGTAAGATTAAGCGGGTCGTTCAAAAGGTCATACCTGATGCTCCTCACGAGATTCTCCTGGTACTTGATGCCTCCACCGGTCAGAACGCTATTGAACAGGCCAGGCAATTTACCAAAGCTACAGAAGTCAATGCTCTTGCATTAACAAAACTGGACGGTACAGCCAAAGGTGGGGTAGTGATTGGCATTTCGGATGAATTTAAAATACCTGTCAAGTACATTGGAGTCGGAGAAAAGATGGAAGATTTACAACTCTTCGATAGGATTGAATTTGTGAATTCTCTTTTTGGAGAAAATGGATTAACATAATCAAATTTAAAATTTTGATCTATTATATTTTTTTAGAAATAGTAAAGGCAGATTAATCAAGGACGACAAACCAATGAAAACAAAGTCACTCAAAAAAAACAAAGTGAATGTCGTTACTCTGGGATGTTCAAAAAACATCTATGACTCGGAGGTACTCATGGGACAATTGCGAGCCAATAAATTTGATGTCTGCCATGAATCCTCTGACGAAGATGCCTCCATTGTGATCATTAATACCTGTGGCTTTATTGATAATGCCAAGCAGGAAAGCATTGATACTATCCTTGAATTTGCCCGTGCAAAAGAAGAAGGAAGAATTGACAAACTCATCGTCACAGGTTGCCTCAGTGAAAGGTATAAACCGGATCTGGAAAAAGAAATACAAAATGTTGATAGCTTTTTTGGAACGAGACAATTGCCTGACCTTTTAAAATCTCTTGGTGCCGATTACAAACACGAACTGATTGGAGAACGATTTCTTACAACTCCTGCACATTTTGCTTATTTAAAAATTTCTGAGGGCTGTGACCGACCTTGTTCGTTTTGTGCAATTCCACTGATGCGGGGAAAACACATTTCAATTCCTATGGAAGATCTTTTGAAAGAAACGCAAGGTCTGACCGCAAAAGGGATGCGTGAATTAATTCTGATCGCACAAGATCTGACCTATTATGGTCTGGATATATATAAACAACGCCGCTTAGCAGATCTGCTCAGAAAACTTTCAGATATAAATGAAGAGGGATGGATAAGGCTTCATTATGCCTTTCCATCCGGTTTTCCGATGGATGTTTTGGAGGTGATGAGAGAACGTGAAAATATTTGCAAGTACCTTGATATGCCTTTGCAACATATCAGTGATAACATGTTAAAGAGCATGCGGCGTGGAATAACCCGACAAAAATCTATTGATCTCGTTCAGGAAATTCGTGAAAAAGTTCCAGGAATTGCTTTACGTACAACATTGATTGCCGGATATCCAGGGGAGACCGAAGATGATTTTGAAGAAATGAAAGAGTGGGTGAGAGCTACCCGATTTGAACGACTTGGAATTTTCACATACTCCCATGAAGAGAATACTCATGCCTTTAATCTGATTGATAATGTCCCTGATGAGATAAAAAAGAAACGAGCCGAAGAAATAATGGCTATTCAACAAGAGATCTCGCTTCAGAAAAACGAGGACATGATCGGTAAAGAATTTAAGGTGATTATTGACAGGAAGGAAGGAAAGTATTTCGTTGGCCGCACAGAATTTGATTCACCTGAAGTGGATAACGAAGTTTTGATTGATGCGGAAAAACACTTTTTAAGACGTGGGGAATTTTATAAGCTGCGAATAATTAAGGCTGAGGATTTTGATTTATATGCCGAGCCTATCACTGTGACGTGATAATATTAAATTGGGTATTGAAATTTTTCACTAATTTGATTTGATGGATTGCCAGAGTAGTTAAAAATATTAAGCTTTCTGAATTTTAAAGCACCACCGGATCAATATAACAAGGACTCTTCACAAATTCATCCACTGTACCATCCTCATAAGTAACTTTTACCCGAACTTTGGTTCCTTGTTCCCAGTCTTTCAAAAGTACCGACTTCTTGTCTTCCGATAATTTTCCCTGAATTGGAAGGAAGTTTTTATCATACATAATATGATTAATTTCCTTAACAGGTTGTTTAAAATATATCTGATGATCTTGCTTTTTTTCCTGTGGTTTCGTCTCCTCCTGAGCGTAAGCATTACCGGACACTGCCAATACTAACAGAATAAAACCCTTTAACAATCTATTCATGACTTTGCATTTCATTAAAGCTACAAAAATATAATGAAGATTCCTTCATTTTCATCATGAAATTTTTCAAATGATCTTTTTTGAATAACTCCAAACTTTGCAATAGAAAAAAATCTATTGCACAAGATGGGATAAATTGATATAAAAATCTCTACCGTAAATCAATCACTTCGGCTCCGGGATATTTCGCGGCATTGAAGGTAAACAGTGATTCATCAGCTATCGCATTCGGAGATAGTTTATCAACAGTGATCAATTGTATGTTACCATTTTTATCAAAAACCTGAGCAGAAGAAATAAACTTGTCCACTTTATTGATAGTTAATTTAACCTTAAATACATTTTTAGTCTTCGGATCAATTGGTATAAGTTCAATCAGATGATAAGTAGAATTTCCCTTTTTAGTTTCACCTGCGTACTTTGAATTCCAACCCTTTTCATACATAGTGAAAATGTTGCTGGGTGTGATACTGTTATCATCAACACGCAAATTATCGATCTGGATTTCATTAGCGTCCTTAACATATGTCCATCGGGTTTTACCATCGCTAATCACATCCTGACCGGCAATTTCCAGTTTATAAGCACTGCCCTTTAAATAAATAGTCCCCTTTTGAACATCTTTCTTTTTGTCCTTCGCGTTTTCAATTACAATGCTGAAAGTTGCTTTGAGTGATTTATAGGATTTGTATTTAGCTGTAACACCATCTAAAACCTCCTTCGCTTTTTTGTCAACCTCTACCGATTGGGAAGTAGAAGCGGAAGAAAAAAATAATAAGACAATAAGGCTGATTCCGTACTTTATTTTGTCTGAACTAATCATAGAATTTTATAAAATTAATGTACCACAATGAAGATACAAAAAGCATTCCAATTATAGAATTTGAACACGAATCTAGGAATAAACATGAATATAAAAGATGTCAGACTGACAATCAGTTAAATAGCAAGGCGATTATAAGGACTTTGAATCTTGCCCGTTCAAGAGCTGGCTCAATGTCATCGGATCCTTAATGAGCACTTCTCTGGCTTTGCTGCCTTCAAAAGGTCCGATAATTTTCGCAGCCTCCAATTGATCAATGATACGACCTGCTCTGTTATAACCTAATTTCAAACGCCGTTGCAGGAGGGAAGCCGACCCCTGTTGATGCTGAACAATAATCGTTGCTGCTTCGCCAAACAACGGATCTCTGTCAGCCGGATTCATGTCACGGCTGCCTTCACCTGACTCTTCGATAAATTCAGGCAGAAGATGTGCATCGGAATATCCCCTTTGACTTCCAATAAAATCTGTAATCTTTTCCACTTCCGGTGTATCCACAAATGCACACTGAAGCCGGATGAGATCCGCTCCTGTAGATAACAACATATCCCCTCGTCCTATCAATTGGTCAGCACCTCCTGTATCGAGTATAGTGCGGGAGTCGATCTTCGAAGTAACTCTGAAAGCTATCCGTGCAGGGAAATTAGCCTTGATCGTACCCGTAATAATATTTACCGAAGGCCTTTGAGTAGCGATAATCAGATGTATTCCAATGGCTCGTGCAAGCTGAGCAAGTCTGGCAATCGGTGTTTCAATTTCTTTGCCGGCTGTCATAATCAGATCGGCAAATTCATCCACAACAAGAATAATGTACGGAAGAAACTTGTGCCCATGTGTGTCTGTAGGGGGCAATTTTCTTGCAATAAATTTTGTGTTATACTCTTTAATATTTCTCACTTGCGCATCTTTCAACAATTCATAGCGCTGATCCATTTCAATACATAAAGAGTTTAATGTGTTGATTACTTTCTTTGTATCCGTAATGATAGCCTCTTCCTCGCCGGGTAGTTTAGCAAGAAAGTGCCTCTCTATTGTCCGAAAAAGAGTGAGTTCAACTTTCTTGGGATCAACCAGAACAAACTTTACCTGGGAAGGGTGCTTCTTATAAAGCAGAGATACAAGAATTGCATTAAGTCCGACAGATTTACCTTGTCCCGTAGAACCGGCCATCAATAAATGTGGCATCTTGGTGAGATCCGCTACGAATACCTCATTTGAAATGGTTTTTCCCAAGCCAATAGGCAATTCATAATCAGAATTTACAAATCGCTCCGAACCAAGAATTGACTTCATCGGAACAATCTCCGGTTTTTGATTCGGAACTTCTATACCAATCGTTCCTTTTCCCGGAATAGGAGCAATGATACGAATCCCCAATGCAGACAAACTCAAAGCAATATCATCTTCCAGATTTTTGATCTTTGAAATCCGGACACCGGCTTGAGGAACTATTTCAAACAAAGTTACCGTAGGCCCGATAGTTGCTTTAATCTTTTCAATGGAAATATTGTAATGGCTGAGCGTCTCAACAATTCTATTTTTATTGGCTTCAAGTTCTTCTTTATTAACTTCAATTCTTTTGTCGCCATAACTTTCAAGAAGATCCAAAGTCGGATAGTTGTACGAAGAAAGATCAAGTTTAGGATCATACTCACCTTGAGCATGAGGCAGCTCTATGCCATCGGCAAGAACTAATTCTTCCTCCGCGCCTGCTTCCACCTCAAAAGCTACTCCATCTTCAGAGAGGACGAGCTCAGGATTCTCTTCTTCTTCTTCTTCCTCTTCTTCTACATCCTCCTCTTCATCATCTTCCTCTTCATCATCTTCCATGGACACATCTATCGCCTCATCATCTTCCACTTCTTCATCCTCTGTTTCATCATCATCATCATCAAGATCCAACTCAATGGTTCTTGCGCTATCTTCATCTTTAAGCAAGTTTCCTTTCATTCCAACTGTCGTCTCCAAGTCCTCCAGATCGTTTGTTGAAACGCCTTCTGATGCTAGTTGAGGCACCATTCTGCGAAGTGGAATATTAAATGCAGCAACGAGAAATCCAATGAGAGAAAACACCAAAATGGCCCCAGTTCCAATGAAACCCAGCAAGCCGGATAAAACCTGACTCATTTGATATCCATAACCACCGGCCAACATAAGAAGATCAGGTGATTTATGAAAAATATATCCCAAAAAAGTCGAGAGCCAGACCGTGGTAAACAAAGAATATTTAATGGTTCGTGCAAATGGTAACAATGTTACATCCCACAAAATTTTTATTCCAAAGAGGGTAAGTAAAAAGGGTATAAAAAATGAACAGATACCAAACCATTTATTCTGAAACTGAAGTGCTGTTACAGCTCCGATTTTTCCCAACCAATTTTCTACTGAAAGATCACTTCGAGAAAAAAGTTTCCAGAGAGATTCAGCACCTGCAATTGCCTGATCATCTTTCCAGGTAAATAAATTGGATGCGAAAGCGACAGTCATGAAAAAGGCACTCATTATCAGGAATATCCCAAAGATCTTGATTGTCTTTTCATCAGACAGGAAGTTTTTAAAGGCTTCAATTTTAGTTGTAAAAGTACTACCGGACTTGGTTTTCTTGGATCTTTCTTTACGCGCAGGTGCTTCTTCACTCGCCTCAGCCTTGAGTCGGTTTGCCATGAACAGGATGTGTATTAGTATAGGTTTTAAAATTAGAACCTCTTGAGCTGTCTATCCCATGGTATTTTTAAAGATATGAACAAGGTTTTCAAGACGAATTCCATCTAGTATAACTTGAAGTAGCCATTAATATTTTATTGAAAACGATGAATTAACGAGAAAATCATGCACTCTGAATTTCGTGAAAAAAGAAAGATGTAAAGGATCAAAAGAACTCCCAAATTTCCCTAAATTTGATGTTCATCTTCTTAGAATAATGTCTATTTTTCTAACCAATACAGAATCAAAACTTAAAGCGATTAAAATGAAAAAAGCCACATTTTTCCTCTTTCTGCTTCTTCTTTCCTGTTTCAATTCTTCATTTGCTCAAAATCAATATGGGCTGGAATCCGGAAAAATAATTTTCGAAATAAGTTACATGGACGAAGGGATGGATGAACAACGCAAAGCGATGATGCCGACAGAATCAATTATGTACTTTAAAGGTGATAAAACCAGAGTGGAGATCGCAATGGCTATGGGTACTACCAGTATTATTTCAAACAATGCTACGCGTAAATCAACTGTTCTGATGGATTTCATGGGAAATAAAATTGCTATGGAGACAACTCATGATGAGACAAAAAAAGAAATGGAAAAATCCGGGAAATTTAAAGTCGAACAATTGGCAGGTGAGAAGAAGATTGCAGGCTACAACTGTAAAAAGGCAAAAATAACACAAACTCATAACGGAGAAGATTTCTCCTTTGATGTCTGGTATTCAAATGAGATTGGTACTAATAATGCGATTGCCAATGGCATTGAAGGGATTGACGGATGTATGCTTGAATATGAAATGTTTCAGAATGGTACACACATGAGGATGACAACAAAAAGCATAAGTAAAGAGGTCGTGAGTGATTCCATGTTCCGGATTCCTGATGATTATACACTTACAACACAGGAAGGTCTGAAGACCATAATGAGTGGAGGCAGAGCTAAATAAATTTTCTTTTCTGCTGTTATTTACACGAATCCCTTTGCTTACTTTCACTGAATGTTACAAAGATTATCCATTCAAAACTACGCGCTGATCGATCAGCTTGATCTCCAATTTGAAAACGGGCTGAACATCATTACCGGCGAAACCGGAGCAGGCAAATCTATACTATTAGGAGCCTTATCAATGATATTGGGTCAGCGTGCTGATTCAGCATCTTTACTTGACGCAAGCAGAAAGAGTATTGTTGAAGGGGAATTCAGTTTTTCAGATGACAGAGAAGTATTAGTCAATTTTTTCAAGGAGGAAGAACTGGATCTGGAAAAAACAATTGTACTGCGGAGAGAAATCACTGCTGAAGGAAAATCCAGAGCATTTATTAACGACACTCCTGTAAATCTGCATCAGCTTCGTGAGCTTGGTGGAATGCTGATAGACATTCACTCGCAGCATGAAACCCTGCTTCTGAATAAATCAGACTTTCAACTGGCTACACTGGATGCATTTTCCAGTGTGACCGATGAAGTTGTGGATTATCGAAAAAAATATAAAGACTACGTTCGCAACATAAGTATTCTCGAAAAACTTTTAACCGAAGAAAAGAAAGCAAAAGCCGATCAGAATTATTTTCAATTTCAGTTTAACGAATTGGATGAAGCAAATCTTCAGACAGGTGAACAGGAAAAATTAGAAGAAGAGTTGCAGACTTTATCGCACTCTGAAGAGATCAGCACCGGTCTGGCGGCTGTTGAACAACAAATTTCTCTCGGAGAAAACAACCTGCTTCAGGGTATCCATCAGGCTGGCTTACAAGTAAGGCAGCTGGGTAATTTTCATTCCGGATTAAATTCCATTGCTGATAGACTAAAAAGTACGGAAATTGAGCTGAAGGACATTGCAGAAGAATTGGATACTGTTGCTTCAGGAATAACCTTTAATCCCTCAAGAATCGAATCCCTGAATGAACGACTTAACTTATTGTACCGCTTACAACAAAAACACCATACGAATACCGTTGAAGGTTTGATCGATGTTCGAGAAGTATTTAATACTAAACTTTCAGGCATAGGCTCACTCGAAGAACAAATTATACAAAGTCAGCATGAATGTCAGGTACAAAAAATACAACTTCTTAATTTAGCATCACGAATATCCACAAAACGCGGCAGGACAATTCCGGATTTAGAACAAAGCATTAAAAAACTCCTGAAAGAAGTTGGGATGCCTAATGCGGTATTAAAAATTGAAAATTCCATACTTGAATCAGGAGAAATCGGACCGAATGGAATTGATTCAATAAGATTTTTATTTTCGGCAAATAAAGGAGTTGCTTATTCTGATATCAGCAAAGTTGCAAGTGGTGGCGAACTCAGCCGCTTGATGCTTTGTCTGAAATCTTCAATAGCCAAACTAGTGGATCTGCCTTCTTTAATCTTTGATGAGATTGATACCGGAGTTTCAGGGGAGACTGCCATAAGGATCGGAAACCTGATGCAGGATATGTCCTCCCGGCATCAGTTGATAGTGATAACACATTTGCCTCAGATTGCCGGCAGAGGTGAAACACACTTCTTTGTCTATAAAGAAGTGCTTGCAAAAAAAACCTACACTCGTGTAAAATCACTAAGTAAAGATGAACGTATAGTGGAAGTAGCCAGAATGCTCAGTGGAGACAAACCCACGGCAATTGCCATCGAGAATGCAAAGGAGCTCATGAAAGCCTGATTTTCAGCATCCGTTGATCTTGCAATGTTTGTTTTTTTTCAACTTACTAATCCATTCTATAAATTATGTGTTAATTTGGTAAAATTTAACATCAAAATATATCTTTGTCCAAATCAATTATCCGTCTTATGGCTAACAATCTTCTTAAAGGTAAACGTGGGATCATTTCAGGTGCGCTTGATTCAAATTCTATTGCATGGAAAGTAGCACAACGGTGTCACCAGGAAGGAGCTCTTATAGTCCTGACAAATGCACCCATTGCAATGCGAATGGGAGAAATTAAAAAGCTTGCTGACGAAACCAATTCTCAGATAGTTCCTGCAGATGCAACTTCGATGGAGGATCTCAACGCCTTATTCACTAAATCTATGGAAATTCTCGGAGGTAAAATGGATTTTGTATTGCATTCCATAGGTATGTCTGTTAATATCCGGAAAGACATTTCGTATCCTGAGAGTAACTACGAATATTTCATGAAAGGAATTGATGTATCAGCCTTGTCTCTTCACAAAATGTTAAGTGCAGCCATGAAACAGGATGCAATCAATGATTGGGGTAGTGTGGTTGCTCTTACCTACATGGCAGCCCAACGCACTTTTCCATTTTATACTGATATGGCTGATATTAAAGCCATGTTAGAATCTATAACACGCAGTTTTGGTTATCATTATGGAAAATTCAGGAACGTTCGGGTAAACACCATCTCTCAATCTCCAACCAAAACAACTGCAGGTAACGGCATTAAGGGTTTTGAAGAATTTTACCATTTTGCGGATAAAATTGCACCTCTTGGAAACGCGAGCGCAGATGCCTGCGCAGACTATTGCGTGTCTATGTTCTCAGACCTTACCAGAATGGTAACGATGCAGAATCTGTATCATGATGGAGGTTTTTCAACCACAGGAATAAGTCAGGAAGTGATGGATAAATTTTCGGCCTGATTGTATAAAAAAGAAAATAAAAAAAGGGTTATTGAATTTTGTCAATAACCCTTTCTATTTAACCAGTTTCCAAAATTACTCCTGATCCTGATCACTTTTCTTCTTGCGACTTGTCCCGGATTTAGAAGGGGGGGTAGCAGGAGGTATTGACGTTGCCTTTTCAACGGTGATGGTCAATTCAGATTTTTCGGCATTCATATTTACAAGTAAGGTATCACCTTCACCTAACTCGGTTTTTATAATTTCCTCAGCAAGAGGATCTTCAAGATACTTCTGAATAGCCCTTTTCAATGGACGAGCTCCGTAATTGTGGTCATATCCATGATCAGCAATGAAGTCCTTTGCCTCAGGGGACAGAATAATCTTGTAACCCAGTTCAGTAATTCTTCCATATAATTTCAACAACTCGATGTCAATGATTTTATGTATATGTTCCTTCTCAAGAGAATTGAACATTACAACATCATCAATACGGTTTAAGAATTCAGGGGCAAAGGCTTTCTTCAATGCATTCTCGATCACGCCACGGGAGTGCTCATCTGCCTGACTGCTTTTTGTGGCAGTCTGGAAACCGACACCCTGACCAAAGTCTTTCAACTGGCGAGAACCAATGTTGGAAGTCATGATCAAAATGGTGTTTTTGAAATCAACTTTTCTGCCCAGACTATCTGTCAATGTACCTTCATCAAGAACCTGTAAGAGTAGATTAAAAATATCCGGATGCGCCTTCTCTATTTCATCAAGTAAAACTACGGAATAAGGTTTGCGTCGGACTTTTTCAGTCAGCTGTCCACCTTCTTCATAACCAACATATCCCGGAGGAGCACCGATCAAACGGGAAACAGCAAACTTCTCCATATACTCACTCATATCAATGCGGATTAATGCATCGTCAGAGTCAAAAAGATAACGGGCAATTACTTTTGCCAGTTCAGTTTTTCCAACCCCGGTAGGGCCAAGGAACACAAATGTCCCAATTGGCTTATTCGGATCTTTTAAACCGGCACGGTTACGTTGAATTGCTCTGACAACCTTTTTAATAGCGTCATCCTGACCAATCACCTTGCCCATCATCTCACCAGACATTTTAACAAGTCGATTCCCTTCAGTCTGAGCAACACGGGTGACAGGGATTCCTGTCATCATGGCAACAACCTCCGCGACATCCTGATCAGTAACGGTGTAGCGATTATTCTTTGTTTCTTCTTCCCATTGCTTTTTTGCTACTTCCAATTGTTCAAGCAATTGTTTTTCAGTATCCCGGAGTTTAGCAGCCTCTTCATACTTTTGACTGCGGACAACTTTATTTTTTTCATTTTTGATATCCTGTACCTTGCTTTCAAGTTCGAGGATAGTCTTAGGAACATGAATATTGGTAATATGTACTCTTGAACCTGCCTCATCAAGTGCATCAATCGCTTTATCCGGAAGGAACCGATCGGTTATATAACGGGAGGTAAGGGTAACACAAGCTTTGATAGCCTCAGGAGTGTAATTAACATTATGGTGTTCCTCGTATCTATCCTTAATATTTTTAAGGATCTCCTGTGTTTCCTCCATTGATGCAGGTTCAATCAAAACCCGTTGGAAACGTCTGTCAAGAGCTCCATCCTTTTCAATATACTGACGATACTCATCGAGTGTAGTAGCACCAATACATTGAATTTCACCACGGGCAAGAGCCGGCTTAAACATATTTGATGCATCCAGAGAACCGGAAGCACCACCGGCACCAATGATTGTATGAATTTCATCAATGAAAAGTATAACGTCGGGAGATTTCTCCAGTTCGTTCATCACAGCTTTCATTCTCTCTTCAAACTGGCCACGGTACTTGGTTCCGGCAACCAGAGAAGCCAGATCAAGCGTAACAATTCTTTTATTGAAAAGAACACGGGAAACTTTTCGCTGAACAATACGGAGCGCGAGACCTTCTGCGATGGCAGATTTTCCTACACCGGGTTCACCTATAAGGATAGGGTTATTCTTTTTGCGTCTGGAGAGAATCTGTGATACCCGTTCGATTTCTTTTTCACGGCCAACAATAGGGTCAAGGCGACCTTCTTCAGCGGCTTTTGTCAGATCCCTGCCGAAATTATCCAGAACAGGCGTCTTCGATTTAGCGTCAGATGATTTTTTTCCACTAACGCTTCCACCGCCACCTTCATCATCCTTTGCATAAGGATCATCTTCAGATGGATTGTGAGGAGCCTCAGAACGAAAGTTTGCCTTCAAAACATCAAGTTCCTCTTTGACAATTTCGTAAGAGATTCCGTATTGGTTAAGGATCTGAGTCGCGATATTATCTTCATCTTTCAGAATAGAAAGCAGAAGATGCTCTGTTCCGATTACATCACTCTTGAAAACTTTCGCTTCGAGGTATGTAATTTTTAAAGCCTTTTCAGCTTGCTTTGTGAGGGGAATATTTCCCAAATTATTGCTCGCAACAGCACTTCCTTTTACGGTGCTTTCAATTGACTTCCTGAGTTCCGCCAGATTGATACCCAACGATTTCAGGATTTTGATTGCAATCCCTTCGCCCTCTCTGATGAGACCAAGTAAAAGGTGTTCAGCTCCAATGTAATCATGCTGAAGACGCATTGCTTCCTCCTTACTGAAGGAAATAACATCTTTGACACGAGGGGAAAATTTTGCTTCCATAAATCTGATTATTTTACTAGTTTTTAACGATTAAGTATGACTTTTGGTTCGCTCAATTCAGCACAAGTTATAAACAAAATTGGCTCTTCCGGCGGTATCCACTGCAATTAACGTGCTATTACTTACATGCTGTCAAGAGGGCAGTACGTCTTTTCAACAATTTTGTGTTTGTTTATTTGTCACTAAATCAGCCGAATTTCAGTATCTTCGTGATCTGAAAAAATACAGAAAACAAGGGATTTCTTACTGTTTTTCAGGAATATGAATCACACACCTTTATTATTGTTACATGTCATATACAATTTGACAGTCCGGTTATAAAAGGAATCAGAATTTGAACGAAAATTGCAAAAAATAATTCAGAATTTATAAGCTATGGCAAGCGGAGAAAAGATCATACTGATCAATATTGAAGAAGAAATGAAAACAGCATACATCGATTACTCGATGTCTGTGATCGTTTCCAGAGCCTTACCTGATGTTCGCGATGGACTTAAACCTGTACACCGTCGGGTATTGTTCGGTATGCTGGATCTCGGTGTTTTTAGCAATAGGCCACATAAAAAGTCCGCCAGAATTGTCGGAGAAGTTTTAGGTAAGTACCACCCGCATGGCGATACTTCAGTTTACGATGCCATGGTTCGTATGGCTCAGGAGTGGAGTCTCCGTTATCCACTGGTTGACGGACAAGGTAACTTCGGGAGCATAGACGGAGACAGTCCTGCAGCAATGCGGTATACAGAAGCAAGACTTAGGAAAATTGCGGAAGAAATGTTATCTGATATTGACAAAGAAACAGTTGATTTCACTTTCAATTTCGACGATACTCTTAAAGAACCTACTGTACTTCCTTCCAAGATTCCAAATCTCCTGTTGAATGGGGCTTCCGGAATTGCTGTAGGTATGGCAACCAATATGCCGCCTCATAATTTAACGGAGTGTATTGATGGAATTCTGGCATACATATCCAATAAAGAAATCACCATAGACGAATTGATGAAATTCGTCAAAGCACCTGATTTCCCTACTTCAGGCATTATCTATGGATATGCAGGTGTGAAAGAAGCTTTTCAAACAGGCAGAGGAAGAATTGTATTGCGTGCCCGTGCAAGTATTGAGGTAACGGATAACGGGAAGGAACGAATCATCGTTACCGAAATTCCATATCAGGTGAATAAAGCAGAGATGATCAAACGCACCGCTGACCTGATCAACGAAAAGAAGATTGAAGGTATCAGCGATATCCGGGATGAAAGTGACCGAGACGGAATTCGTATTGTATATGAACTACGGCGTGATGCTTTGTCTAATGTGGTTCTCAATAATTTATATAAATATACTTCACTTCAGTCTTCCTTCAGTGTGAATAACGTTGCTTTGGTTCATGGCCGGCCAATGACCCTTAACCTGAAGGATCTGATTGTATACTACGTTAACCACCGTCACGAGGTAGTTATTCGCAGAACTGAATATGAATTAAGGGAGGCAGAAAAACGGGCTCATATTCTTGAAGGTTTGTTAATCGCATTGGATCATCTCGATGAAGTCATTGCTTTAATCCGGGCATCCCAAACTCCACAAATCGCACAGGATGGTTTGATGTCAAGCTTTGGTCTTTCTGAGATTCAGTCGAAAGCGATTCTTGAAATGCGTTTACAAAGGTTAACAGGACTTGAGCGGGATAAGATCCGGGATGAATATGCTGAATTAATGAAACTCATCGACTACTACCGTGGTGTCCTGTCTAATGAAGAGTTGCGGATGGAAATTATCCGGGATGAAATGACAGAAATGCGTGAGAAATATGGTGACGAGAGACGTACTGAAATCGTGTTTTCCGGAGACGATATTTCCATGGAAGACATGATTGCTGACGATGAAACTGTAATTACAATATCGCATCTTGGTTACATCAAACGTACCCCCCTGACAGAATACCGAACGCAGGGCAGGGGTGGGAGAGGGGCTAAAGGCAGCTCAACCAGAGATGAGGATTTTGTCGAACATATCTATGTTGCGACCAACCATAATTACATGCTGTTCTTTACTGAAAAAGGTAGGTGTTTCTGGTTAAAAGTTTATGAAATTCCTGAGGGAAATAAAACTTCTAAAGGCAGAGCAATTCAGAATTTGATTAATATCCCACCAGACGACAAAGTAAGAGCCTGTATTAATATTAAGGGATTGGATAAAGAAGAGTACATCAATAATAATTTTATTACGATGGCGACCCGTAATGGAACAATCAAGAAAACCTCTCTTGAAGCCTATTCCCGTCCACGTCAAAATGGTATCAATGCAATAAATATTGAAGAAGGTGACAGTTTGCTGGAGGCAAGACTG
>CAYHFJ010000023.1:0-31283 GCA_964355885.1 uncultured Flavobacteriales bacterium | reverse complement strand
ACTTGGGAAGTACTAGAATACCTTAAAATTTCTTTCTTAAGGAAGGGACTTAAGGCTTGAAAATTTTGAAAAATAAAATCTCTATCCTCCGCCAAGTGAGCATTGTAGCGCATAACCGGAGGGGCATTTTCCTGAATAATCAACCTGAGGAATCTGTACTCCGTATTTAATGAATCGAATCGCATTGCTTGTTCTAACCTGTTCCTGCCTTCCTTAAAATATTTCATTTTTTCTTTTGGAGAATTCACTAATCCAGCCAGCTTCATCTTTAAAGCCCCGCTGTAAGCCAGTGTATCTTTATCGGGAAATCCTTTCAGCATTAGTAGTTGAGATTGTATTTGCTGAATATCTCCAAAGTTAAGTGCCTGATAAAAAGCTGTGTGATGTCCATCTGTCGACTTAGGCTGAGCCATAGATATACAAGTGCCAAACAGCAAAAGAGTAAAAATGTAGAAATTCCTCATACTCAGTCAAGATCAATTTATTTGCTCAATATTAATAAATTTCTCAGTATAAACATCTAATCCCGGCTATGCAGGAATAGATTTCAGAATTACCGGCAATATTTCAGGAAGAATTCGGAAAACAAGGTATAGTTTACCAATTGAATTGCTAACAAAATTCAAACAATATTCATGGAGGTATTGAATATTGATGTATCTTGATTTTTTTCAATCCTGATGTATGTGAGTTCAAAGTCAATTCATCGGGAAAACTAATTATCGCTAATACATTGAATAAGAGAATTGAACCAAATGATTCGAATAAACTTAGGTTTCTCCGCTACGCTTAATTTATTAAGGCAATTATAAAATTATCTTAATGGAAGAAAAAACCACTCGTCTCAATAAGTATATTTCTGAATCAGGTTTCTGCTCACGCAGAGAAGCTGACAGGCTCATTCAGGAAGGGAAGGTCTTGATCAATGGCATTACAGCCGAGCTTGGAACACAAGTAAAAGAGAAGGATGTTGTTTCCGTTGATGGAAAAATTGTTTCTAATCAGCAGGAATTCGTTTATCTGGCGTTTAATAAACCTCCCGGAATCATTTGTACAACTGAAACAAATGTTCGTGACAATATTATTGACTATATTAATTATGCAAAACGGATTTTCCCGATTGGCAGACTCGACAGGGCATCGGAAGGATTGATATTTATGACTAATGATGGAGATATTGTCAACAAAATTCTAAGAGCCGGCAATAATCATGAGAAAGAATATATTGTTACAGTAGACAAACCGATCACTGCAAAATTTATTACTGAGATGAGCAATGGTATTCCCATTCTTGATACTGTGACACGAAATTGTTTTGTTGAGAAAACTGACAAACATGAATTCAGGATAATCTTAACACAGGGAATGAATCGACAAATCAGGAGAATGTGCGAATACCTTGACTATCGCGTGCAAAGACTCATACGGGTCAGGATTATGAATATTACTCTCGAAAATATCGATCACGGAAGGTATAGAGAAATTACTAAGGGAGAGATGAAAACCATTTATAGATTACTATCAGATTCAAGTAAAACTGAAGAAGCTTCGAACTTCGATTAGAAATTTTTATCACTTTTGCTTTTCTCATTACATTCAGAAGAGGATCCAGTTTATGCGCCACACCATCAGTCGACCGATAGATTTAGAAAAAGTACTTCATACAATTCATAAGAATCTACAAGTCTTTCCTCATTATTGCTTACTAAACAGTAACAGCAGGGAGCAAGACAAACCTGACAATTATTCAAAGTACGAATTTCTGGCCGGGGTTGATGCAATAGAAGTAATGCCAGTTAGCACGAATTCCTTTAAAGACCTGCAAACTTTTCATTCAACAAAAAAAGACTGGCTATTTGGATATTTTAGCTATGAACTGAAAGATGAAATCGAAAAGCTAAGCTCATCCAATCCTGACAGGCTCGGATTTCCTAAGGTTAATTTCTTTCAACCACGATATGTGTTAAGGGCAAAGGCGGGAATGCTTCATGTCGATTATTTGGTTGAATACACAAGTGCACATGAGGCAAATGCATTTGTTGAAACGATTCTAAGAGAAGAATCTGAATCAGAAACCACACTTAAATCCATTCAAATTAATAGTCAGATTGAGAAAGAAGAATATATACAAATAATCAATAAAATTAAGGATCATATTCGCAGAGGTAATATCTATGAAATAAATTATTGCACTGAATTCTTTTCTGAGAACGTTAAAATAAATCCGGTGAGTGTATATAAACGAATGAATTCAATCTCGCCCATGCCCTTCTCAGCCGTTTACCGCACAGACCAATACTTTGCTATCTGCTGCAGTCCTGAACGATTTCTTGCAAACAGAAACAATAAGATTATTTCTCAACCTATTAAAGGGACAGCAAGAAGAAATGCGGACAAAGAGGAAGACGAAAGGATCATTAACCAATTAAAATCAGATCCGAAAGAAAGGGCTGAGAATATAATGATTGTTGATCTGGTACGTAATGATCTCAGTCGAACATCTCAAAAAGGAAGTGTTCAGGTTGAAGAATTATTCGGAATTTCAAGTTTTCGAAACCTTCATCAGATGATATCAACCATTACCTCACTCAAAAGAGCGGATGTAAATTTTGTGGATGTGATTCGAAGTGCCTTTCCAATGGGTTCTATGACAGGGGCTCCGAAAATCCGGGCCATGGAACTCATCGAAGAATTAGAAAAAAACAAACGAGGCCTGTACAGCGGGTCTATAGGATACATTGAACCTGATGGAGACTTCGATTTTAATGTAGTAATTCGCACGGTACTTTACAACGATCAAAAGTTGAATCTGAGTTTTATGGTAGGTAGCGCTATCACAGTGAACGCCGATCCGGAAAAGGAATATTTCGAATGTTTGTTAAAGGCAGAAAGTATGCGGAAGGCATTAGAGGGATACTGAGAATCCTCCCGCTGGGTATGTAATTCTGGTTTAGCATGCTTAACGGCAATCAATCGTGGAAACAGGCAAATGAGATGAAATTACAGAGTAGTCCCTTCTTCTAAATCGGCTGGGAAAATGAAAAAAACATGTTTTCTACTCAGAAAACTTCAATGTACCTTTGAATATTGTATTTTTGAAAAAACAAAAGCCGCTCCGGAATTCATAAATCTATCTAACAAACAACACGCATGAAAAAACATTTAAGTATTTGGATTCTTTTTGTGATCATAACAAATATGGCCTATTCACAAAACAGAAGCATAGAATTTAATCATGGCACATTCAATGAATTGCTTGCCCTTGCCAAGAAAGAAAACAAGTTAATTTTTATTGACTGCTTTACCACCTGGTGTGGGCCATGTAAGTGGATGGCAAAAAATATTTTTACTAATGACAGTGCTGCCGATTTCTACAATCAGAATTTTATTAATGCAAAAATCGATATGGAAAAAGGCGAGGGTATCGAATTAGCCAAAAAATACAAAGTCCGCAACTACCCTACCATGCTCTATCTGAATGCAGATGGAGTTCAGCTCCATCGTATCTGCGGTTCGTCTCAGACGAAAGATTTCATTCGAAATGGAAAAAACGCGTTGGACCCGGAAAAACAATTGGCCACTCATACGAAAAACTTTAACGACGGAAAATCAAACGCCGCGTTGGCAACATCCTATTTCCTCGCGCTTGACAATGCCTGCCTGTCAAAAGATGAAGAAGTCACTAAATATTTCGCTTCAGTTAACACAAAGGATTTCAGCTCCGTTGAAAACTGGAATATAATTAACCTGCACCTTACTAATTATTTCTCTGAAGCCTTTCAGTTATTCGAAGCAGACAGAACCAACTTCGCCAAACTCTACACAACTGAACTTGTGGATTCTAAAATTAACGAGGTTTATATGTTAAGTTTAAAGGTTGCTATCAGGAGTGACGATATGATCGGATTCGAAACTTTAAAAACAAAGTTGAGAAAATCAAAAACTCCTGAAGCAGAAAAAATAATTTTGGAAGCGGAAATAAGCAAATCGAAGAAGGCAAAAGACTGGAAAACCTATGCTGTACTTGTTTCGGATTTGATAAGCAAATACGCCGCAGAGGATGCCGGTGAACTGAACAATTGCGCCTGGGCATTTTATGAGCATGTGGATGATAAAAATATGCTAAGCAAAGCGGAAGTCTGGGCTAAAACTGCAACTGAGCTTGACAACAGCAGTGCAACAAATGACACGTATGCGGCTGTCTTGTTCAAACTCGGTAAGAAAAACGAAGCCAGGACAGCGGCAAAAAAAGCTATTGCACTTGCAAATGAAAACGGGGAAGATGCAAGCGACACGGAAGCCCTATTACAAAAAATTGATGCCCTGCAATAAGGCAGACCAGGCTTAAGGAAATCAGGTTTATCGGAAGAATGAAAAATTATGTATTCACGATTTTTACAATTTGGCACTGACAATTCATTATTCGACACCGGAAATAAAACCCTGCTGGCTGTAAGTGGCGGACTGGATTCCATCGTAATGCTTGATTTGTTTTTAAAAGCCGGCTTTCCAATCAGTGTTGCACATTGTAATTTTGGGTTGAGAGGAAAGGAATCTGACGATGATGCAGGGTTTGTAAAAATGGTATGCAAAAAAAACAAAATCAAATTCCATTCAAAGAAATTCAAGACAGAGAGCTTTGCGAAAAAAAATAAAGTTTCAATACAGGTAGCGGCGAGGGAATTGCGTTATGCCTGGTTTAGGGAGCTTATGAAAAAGAATGACCATAGCAACGTCGCGACTGCACATCATCTTGACGATTCCATTGAGACTTTTTTCATTAATATCCTGAGAGGAACCGGTATCAATGGCCTGACAGGGATTCCCGTGAAAAGCGACAAAATAATTCGTCCGCTTTCACCGTTTAGAAGGAGGGAAATACTGCAGTATGCAAAAAAAGAGAAACTGGAATGGCGGGAGGACTCATCCAACAGCTCAGCAGATTACCTTAGAAACCGAATTCGTCAGAAATTGACACCACTCCTTATGGAGCTGCAACCTGAGTTTCCTGAAATCATGATGAAAAATTTTGAATATATGCGCCAGACTGCCGCTATTCAAAATGAGTTTACTGAAGAAGTCAGGCACAAACATCTTCAGGTTATTGATAAGAATCACTGGAAAATAAATATCAAGTCGCTTGTCAAGGAAGAAGATTCCAGGCTAAAACTTCAACTTCTGCTTCAATCCATGGGAATAAAGTCAAAGGATTTGTCAAGCATGCTTCAGATTGACAAACCCGGTAAACAATACTATTCAGGTGAGTACAGATTACTCAGAGACCGGAATATACTGTTTATTGAAAAAGATGCGATGAAAAACCTTAAAACTCTGGCAGTCTCTGGCAAAGAAGGAGAAATTCACTTCGGAGGACAGACATTTCAGTTTGAAAAGCAGAAATTTGAAGGAGAAATGGAGATTTCGGCAGATGCGAATACCCACCAATTAGATCTGGCAAAACTGAAGTTTCCTTTACTCCTAAGGCTCTGGAAGGCCGGTGACATCTTTTTTCCCTTGGGAATGAATCAACGGAAAAAGGTGAGTGATTTCCTGATTGATAAAAAAATCAACCGGTTTGAGAAAGAGAAATGTCTCGTGCTCTTGTCCGGTAAAGACATTGTATGTATCTTAGGACTTCGTATTGACAACCGTTTTAAGATTTCCAATGAAACTAAAAACATTTATAGCATAACTCTCAACAAAGAATAACGTGAAGGAAGAGCAACCCTTATTCGAAGAAAAACAATATCTGGGATACAACTCACTGAGTATGCTCAGACGATTGTCCTTAGCACTGTTTTGCTTTGGTTTATATTGGTGGAAGATTCACAATGGGCGTAACGGCGATCTCTTTTTCTGGCTTGGAATTTCAATCATTGTGATCTCGATAATTCTTCTCTTTGTCCTTCATATAAAAATCAGGGTTTTCAAGAATTATATTGAACTGGATGGCTTATGGACATCCCGGAGAGTAAAGATTGACATGGGAAGTATTGTGAAAGTGGAGAGAATCAGATACAGTAAATACCATCTTAATAATGCGGTTTTCAATTTACACCTGAATGGGCTTGTTCGATTTTATACCGGTGGGGATCAAGCTGTAGAATTGACAAATAAAGAAGGTACTCATACCCGAATAGGAACACAGAAGCCGATTGAACTGGAAAAGATTCTGAAGGAACTGACTGTTAATTGACTTTAAAAAAATTTTATCCAAAAGCCATCCCGGAATTATTTTAAAATTAAGATTTTATAGGGGGATCTAAATTTTGCTGAAGTATAAATATCAGTAAGCAAAACAATCACCTCTTGTAACTGTTTATTTTGACTTGTATAAATCATACGAAATTTACAAAAACGATTTTTCGGTGAACAAGCAAAAATGGCCACAAACTAATTTATATACATTTATGATTCAGGCTACTGAAGTAAAGAAAGAAGATGTTTCCGGCTTTAAATTTGTGAGTGTTAACGGCTCAGAGGATGCCGTGTTCAAGGCACAACGACGATCCGATCTGGAGCGGGCAATACGCCTTGGAAATGCGGATCATCAAAAAGTGAAGATCATTTTCGAAACCACGGAAGGGGCCAAGTTTACAGATACAACAGTCTGGAATCTTACCGAAAACTACATCATCCTGAAAGGGAATATAGATATTCCAATCCGTTCCATTCATCGTATTGAATTTTTTGAATAAGAGATGCCCCGCTTGTAAGGTAAAGAATAGCACTTTCAATAATTTATTGGAATCGGCTTACGCATTAAATTAGAATTATCTTTGCAAAGAATTTACACCAAACGAAAACTCAAAACCACTAAATAAAAAGTCATGAAAAAATATGCCATATGGATTATCCTCGGTATTCTGGTTCTCTGGGGAGTCAGCTCTTACAACGGTCTTGTTAGTTCACGTGAAAGCGTAAACAAAGCCTGGGCGAACGTAGAAAATCAGTATCAGCGCCGGGCTGACCTGATACCGAACCTCGTGAATGTTGTAAAGGGGGCAGCGGATTTTGAAAAGTCAACTCTGGAAGCAGTCATTCAGGCCCGTGCCAGTGCAACAAGCATCAAGCTTGACGCAAATGACCTGACACCTGAAAAACTTCAGCAGTACCAAGCCGCGCAGGCACAATTAGGTGGAGCCCTGAGCCGTTTACTTGCAGTGGCTGAAAACTATCCTCAACTTAAAGCCATTCAGAATTTTCAGGAATTGCAAGCACAATTGGAAGGGACGGAAAACAGAATTAACGAATCGCGCAGGCAATATAATGAGGCTGCACAAGGATATAACACAGGTCGTTTAAAATTCCCTCGTGTGCTCATTGCGAATTTGCTGGGATTCAAGGATCGTCCTTATTTCGAGTCTGACAAGGGCAGTGAGAAAGCTCCTGAAGTAAAATTCTGATGAGCGTTGATGGGAAATTTACGGAATCTGAGCGTCTGAAGATAACAGATGCCATTGCCAAGGCTGAAAAAAACACCAGCGGCGAGATCCGCCTGTTTGTAGAAGCTGATTGTGGCGAGAATGTTCTCGACCGGGCGGCCTTTATTTTCCGTGAACTGAAGATGCACAAGACAAAGGACCGGAATGGAGTCCTTTTTTATCTTGCTATGGAATCAAGGCAATTCGCCATTCTTGGTGATACCGGCATTAACTCAAAGGTGCCAACAGATTTCTGGTATGAGATCAAAATGGCTATGCAAAATCATTTTACGGAGGGTGATTTTGTACATGGCTTGAGTAATGGGGTTCGCTTGACCGGAGAAGCCTTGCAGCAACATTTCCCTTATCATAAAGACGATAAGAATGAATTGTCAAATGAAATTGTTTTTGGGAAAGGTAAAGGAGCAGATAAGAAATCGAAATGAAGCATCCCTGCGAATGAAAAAAATACTCCTTCTATTATTTATGCTGGTTCACTCAGCCCTCGGTGCTCAGGACTTCCCTGAACGCTCCGGAAGCTTAGTGACAGATTTCACCAGCACTTTAAGCACTCAGGAACTATCCGGTCTGGAAAGTAAACTTGTGGCTTTCAACGACTCGACCTCGACACAGATTGCTGTGGTGATTATACAGTCTACCGGCTCTTATGAAATATCTGAATACGCTGTTCAGCTTTTTAATAAGTGGGGAATTGGTCAGAAGAAAAATAACAATGGCGTCTTAGTTCTCGTTGCCAAGGAAGACAGAAAAGTTTTTATTAATACAGGCTATGGTATTGAAGGCGCACTTCCTGATGCATTGTGTAAAAGAATTGTTGAACGCGATATCGTTCCCAACTTCAAACTCGGACAATTTTATGATGGTATTGATGCCGCTGTGAATTCCATCATGTCACTTGTGAGTGGCGAATACACTGCCGAGGACTACCTGAATAAATCAAAGAAGGGAGATAAACCCGGATGGTTCATGTTTTTCATGATTTTTTTGGTTTTTATCATTGTGATGATCTCAAAAGTGCGAGGGGTCAAAAAATATGCTCACACAAATAATTTAGCTTTTTGGGCAGCCTGGGCTTTATTGAACGCCGCATCCAATCGTTCCCGTGGATCATGGGGAAATTTTTCAGGAGGCGGTGGTTTTGGTGGAGGTGGGGGCGGCGGCTTTGGAGGTTTTGGCGGGGGAATGTCGGGCGGCGGCGGTGCAGGTGGAAGTTGGTAGACCTGAGTTATTATTATATGAAGTATAAGTCATTCTTTTTAGTACTTTTTAAATCTGAACAAGACCTTGCACGTTGAACAAGACCAGGCTTTACTAAAAGTCAGCTTTATTTGAATATCGAACATCGATTAACGATTAGCGATTTTTGATCAAAATAAAAACCCATATTCAATTCTCTTAACTTAATGAACAAGGCTGCTGGCATTCCTCACCCTTGTCTGAACATTGATTTAGCTGATTATTTTGATTGCTCTGAGAGCAATTCGATTCAGCGAAATCCATTAATCAACGAAATCAAAGTTCAGAAAATGTTTTCACCGGAAATTTTCTCCAATGATTCAGCCTAATCCATTAATCAGCTCAATCAAAGTCCAGACAATATTTTTACCGGAGATTTTGTCTACCGCCTCGCCTTGATATTCTTATTAAATTTAAGATATTTGATCCGGCTATTTAATTTCAACTATGAAGAATCATTTCTCCATCCTTTTTTTATTCTCCGCCCTGCTCCTCTTCTCATGCAATGAAAAGCCTAAAAGAACCATCCCCGTCATTGGCTTTCTTGACCTCTTACAGGATGAAACATTGGAGCAAGCGCGTAAGGGCTTTTTTGTCGCGTTGAAGGAGAGTGGATACAATCCGATGGATAAGACAATCGAAATTATTTATCGCAATGCACAGAATGACCAACCGACACTTTTACAGGCTTGTGATTATCTTATTTCACAGGATGTGGATCTGATCGCGACAAACCCTACCCTTTCTACCATTACAGCAATTCAGAGGACAAAGGAAATTCCTGTTTTCATGATGGTCTCCCCGCGCCCGGATATCGCAAGACTAACGGACGCTGAAGGCTATGCGCCCCGAAATTTGTTCGGTGTTTATGAAACACTGGAGTATATAGATACCGCAGTGATGTTGATGAACAGTACCTTTCCTGAAATAAAAAAAATAGGAACGATTTATAATCAGGCAGAGCCACAATCGATGGATGCTTTGTCCAGAATTGAAACAATGTGCGCAGGCTTGGGAATTGAACTTGAAAAATTACCCGTCAATTCAAGTAACGAAACTCAATTGGTTGTGGCTGCATTACTGGACAAAAAGATTGAAGCCTTTTTTGCATTACCGGATAATATTGTTTTCGCTTCGATGGAAATTATTGTGCGCAGTTGTGATGAAAAAAAAATTCCTGTATTTGCAAGTGAGGAAGGTTTGGTAAAACGCGGAGCACTCGCGGCCTTCGGGGCAGATATGTATCTGTGGGGATACCAGTCAGGTGTGCAAGCCGCCACCTTTTTGAAGAATAAAAGTTTGAAGAATTTAAACCCTGAACTTGTTCAGCATCGTCGCAGAGTATATAATAAAGAAAAAGCTCTGCTATATCATGCTCTGTTTGATTCCACTTTTATTGCTGTGAATTAGTTTGGTCTTTCTGTATATAACTGGATGAAGCAAAGATAGTGTTGATGGGTGAACCTACAGCGGCACTTGATCCAAGGACATCAGAGGTTTTTATGCAGCTGGCAGAACGGGTAATTAAAGAACGGAATCTGACGTGCATCCTGATCACACATCAGTTAAAAGAAGCCCTGAATTATGGTCAACGCCTCATCCAACTGCAGAATGGTAAGATATTACGTGATTATCAGGAAGATAAAAAAAATAAATTAAGCATTAAGGAGCTTTTCTCATGTTTCGGGGATTGATTTTTTTCTAAATTCGTCGTTCTGAATCCAAACAATTTGCCTGAAAAATCGTTTTAAATTTGCATTACCAAAAATAACCGGCGCAAGACCTGAAGATGAAAAAACTCATCCTGTTTTTTATATTGCTTTTTACCTATAACGCGTCCTTTTCACAAATTCTGGATCCTGTTAAATGGACTTTTTCGGTAGAAGAAACGGGCAAAGACGAAGTCACTTTAGTTTTTAAGGCGAATATGGATGCCGGATGGCACATTTATTCCCAGAACACTCCTGACGGTGGCCCCCTGCCTATGGTTTACAAGTTTGATGAGAGTAGCTGCTATAAACTTAAAGGCAAAGTCGTTGAAACAAAAGCTCATGAAGAATTCGATTCGACCTTTGAAGTAAAGGTTCTTATTTTTGAAAAGGAAGCGTCTTTTCGTCAAAAAGTAAAACTGGTTGGTGGCATTTGCGAGATCACCGGGATTGTAGAATACCAGGCTTGTCTGGAAGCCTGCATCTTTCAGGAAAAACCATTCAAATTTACTATAGGTAAAACCGGTAAAATTGAGGAGCATCTCTTAGAAAACAAAAAAGATCAGGTCGCCCTGAATATAACTCCATCGGAGTCCGAAAATGAAGATACTTCGAATACCTCAGAAATTATTCCTGCTGTCGAAACCGAAACCAATTTTGATACTGATCCACTAACCTCTTTAGAGCCGGGTTGCGGGGGAGATGAATCAGAAAGTCAGGGGATGGATTCCAGCATTCTGGGAATATTCATAGCAGGAATGCTCGGTGGATTTCTCGCCTTGCTTACTCCTTGTGTGTTTCCAATGATACCGATGACGGTAAGCTTTTTTACAAAAAGAAGTGGTAACAGAAAAAAGGGAATAAGGAATGCAGTGATCTATGCTCTCTCGATAATAGGTATATATGTTTCATTAGGCTTGTTGGTAACAGTAACTTTTGGGAGCGATGCGTTAAATGAATTGGCTAGCAATGTCTATTTCAATATGGCATTCTTTATCATCTTCGTCATCTTCGCGATTTCATTCTTTGGAGCTTTTGAAATCACCTTACCAAATTGGCTTATAAATAAAGCGGATGCTGCAAGCGATCGCGGTGGACTCATCGGGATCTTTTTTATGGCCTTTACCTTATCATTGGTTTCATTTTCATGTACGGGTCCCATTATCGGAACCTTGCTGGTGGAGGCAGCGCATGGGAGGAGTTATCTCGGACCTGTCGCCGGAATGACCGGATTTTCTGTCGCACTGGCAATACCTTTTGCCTTGTTTGCCCTATTTCCGAACTGGCTGAACTCCTTACCAAAATCAGGGGGCTGGCTAAATACGGTAAAAGTATCCCTCGGTTTTATTGAGTTGGCTTTGGCTTTTAAATTTCTTTCCAATGTGGATCTTGCATACCATTGGGGATTTTTAAAACGTGAATTGTTTGTTTCCATCTGGGTAATCATTTTCGGATCACTTGGCTTATATCTGTTAGGAAAAATTCGTTTGGCGCATGATAGTGAGACGTCGCACCTTTCCGTGATGAGGTTGATTTTTGCATTATTGGCACTCACCTTCTCTTTGTATTTATTACCGGGAGTGTGGGGAGCTCCCTTGAAAATGATCAGCGGCTTTCCTCCTCCTGAATTTTACAAAGAATGGAAAACAGGAACTGAAAGCGAGTGCCCACACAACCTTACATGCTTTCACGATTATGAAGAAGGTATGCGCTACGCGAAATCTCAGGGAAAACCTGTCATCCTTGACTTCACCGGATGGAGCTGCGTCAACTGCAGAAAGATGGAGGATAATGTCTGGAGTGACCCTAAAGTATTGAAGAGACTCTCTGAACAGTATGTACTGATCTCCTTGTATGTTGATGATAAAACACGTTTACCTGCTGATCAGCAAATTATTTCGCCAACCACAGGGAGGAAAATAAAAACTACAGGTAATAAATGGAGCGATTTTCAGGCTAAAGTGTACAAGACAAATTCTCAGCCTTATTACGTCTTGCTTGATAGCAAAGGAAAGCTGCTTGCCCAACCTGCCGGTTACACTCCTGATGTAAAAGCCTATATGGAATTCCTTGACGAAGGTATATGCCGTTATCGTAAACGTCAGGAGAATAGCTAGCCTGCACTAGTATCCGACCACGGAATCTTTTTTTCTGACATGGCATATTGAAATCATTACATTTGCCTTTCAACTGAATCCATGCAGAGGAAATTTGTCACTAATCTCGCCTTAGTTTTACTTTTAAATCTGCTCATCAAACCCTTTTGGATTCTTGGGATTGACAGAGCTGTACAAAATGCCGTCGGTACTGAACAGTATGGATTCTACTATGCCATTTTTAACTTCTCTTTCCTGCTGAATATTTTACTTGATCTGGGCATCACCAATTTCAATAATAAAAACATATCCCAGAATAATCATTTACTGAGCAAACACTTTGCAAGTATTGTAATGCTGAGGCTACTGCTTGCATTTGCATTCACTATCATTACACTTATAGGTGGATTGGTGATCGGATACACCGGAGATATGATGAAAATGCTCATCGCGGTTATTTTCAATCAGATCCTGCTCAGTTTTATTATGTACCTGAGATCAAACCTTGCGGGATTGCATCTTTTCAAAACAGACAGTCTGATTTCTGTACTCGACAGGTTAATCATGATAGTGATTTGTGGATTTTTATTGATGACTTATGCCCAAAGCGGCAATTTTCAAATTCAATGGTTTGTGTATGCGCAAACTGCGGCCTATTTATTGACAGCTGCAATTACCCTTGCTATTGTGATTGATAAGTCAAAAGTCCGCCGCTTTCACTGGCGCTGGCCTTTCTTTCTCATGATTTTGAAAAAAAGTTATCCGTATGCTGTATTGGTATTATTGATGACATTCTACAACCGGATTGACAGCGTCATGCTGGAGAGAATGTTGCCATTCAGAGTTGGTGCGCACGAAGCCGGTATTTACGCTTCCGCTTATCGTCTTCTGGATGCATCCAACATGATTGCATTTCTTTTCGCCGGCTTATTATTACCTATTTTTTCAAGAATGATCAAGCTAAAACAAAATGTGGAGGAAATTGTCCGACTATCCGTATCCTTACTCGTCATACCGGCTCTGGTCGTTGCTATTTGCAGCTATTTTTACAGCTATGAAATCATGGACCTTCTGTATAGTGGCGATCATATTAAGGAGTCTTCCGCTGTATTCCGTATCCTGATGTCCTGCTTCATACCAATTTCTGCTACCTATATATTCGGAACTTTACTTACTGCAAATGGAAATCTGCGACAACTGAATATAATGGCAAGTACAGGGATGCTAATCAACATTGTCTTAAATCTCATTCTGATTCCGAAGCTCTCCGCCGTCGGAGCTGCTTATTCAAGTATCACTACACAAGTCTTCACTGCGGCAGCGCAACTTTTTATGGTTCAGAGAGCGTTTCAATTTAAAATCTATCCATCATTTATTGTCAGGTCAATAGTATTTATAGGTATTTGTTTGTTTTTGAATGTATATATATTAAATCTTGAAATATTCTGGGTTTATCGGTTTTTATTATCCGTATCAGCATGCTTTGCACTCGCATTTGGCCTAAAACTTATTCACCTCAGGAACTTGTATAGAATCATTAAATATGATGAAGTTTGATTCCCGATCAGTGGCTGAATTTAATTCTGAAATCACGGCACTTCTATCAGTTGAGTCTGAGAGCTGAATCGGATCGGATTTCAACTTGAAATTTAATACAAAATCATTCATACAAGGCTCAATATCAAGTATTTGCGCCACACTCGGAGGTATGAATAAATTTTCAGATTCCGATTCGTTTTCTACCTTTGAGCCCCTTTAACCAAATTCAAGAGCCGCTCATGTTTCAAAAAGCCAGGGAAACCGCCTACCTGGAATCCACAAGTGTGTTTTTCCTCCTACTCAGGTGGTGGAAACCCTTGCTTGTTGTCACTCTGATGGGAGCATTAGCTTCACTTATTTTTTCAGGTCCTTATTTTATCACACCCAAATACAAATCGACTGTAATTTTTTTTCCTGCCGCGACAAATTCGTTGAGCAAAGCCATTTTAGAAACATCCGGGTCTGAAAATCAGGACATCTTAGCTTTTGGAGAGGAGGAGCAAGCTGAACAAATGCTTCAGATTTTAAATTCTGATGAAATTCGTGAAATCATCATTCGTAAGTATGACTTAAATACGCACTATAATATAGATCCAGACAAGGATTTTCCTTTGACCCGACTCTATGAAGAGTACAATGATAACATTACATTCTCCCGAACAGAGTTTATGTCGGTTCGGATTGATGTGTTGGATCAGAATCCTGTAATGGCCGCTTCCATTGCTAATGATATCGCTTCTCTTCTGGATACAATGAAGACGAAAATTCAAAGGGCGAGAGTTACATCTGCCTTAGATGTGATTGAACAGGCCTATTTTGATAAGCAGGCTGCAATCAAACTAAAAGAGGACTCACTTACCCAATTGAGAAAAAGCGGAGTAATGGATTTTAAGAATCAAAGTACGATCTGGAGTGAAGAATATGCAAAAGCATTCTCAACGTACAACAACGAGAAAGCTTCTCTATCCGTACTCAGCAAGTATATGGAGGAGAAAGACAGCGCCATCATAAATACAAAAGCCCGTATCGAAGGTGCTGATTCGCGTATGAAACACCTTCAGATGCAACTGGATCGACTGGCTGACTTTGGCGGAGCCAGTGTTTCGCTGAACGAAGAACTGAGTCTTGAAAGAAAAGAACTTTCCGCAATGAAAGAACAATACAACAAACTGAAAATAGACGCCACTCAAAATCTTTCTCACACATTTATTGTGAATAAAGCTGAACAATCGGAGAAGAAAGCCTACCCTACCCGATGGCTCATTATGTTGGTATCAACTGTAGCTGCATTTGGTTTTGGATTGAGTGTCGTATTAGTCCGTGAAAGAATAAAAGAAATAGATTACAAATTCTAATTATACAACCTTAAAATGAACAATTCGTTTTTTGACGCTTCAGAAATAATCAATGCCATTAATAAATGGAAGAAACATCTGATAATTGTCGGATTAATCAGTTTGGCAGCGTCAATCCTCTTTTCATCCCCTTGGTTTATCAAACCGAAATTCAAGGCTTACGCGCTCATCTACCCATCCAATCTGATTGCATACAGTAACGAAAGTGCAACAGAACAGATGCTTCAACTTGCACAATCATCGGATATCAGGGACTGGGTAATCAAGAATTTCAACTTGTATGAGCATTATGAAATCGACACTACGAAAAATCAATTTTATTTATCAGAAGTAATTAAAAACTACGAAGAGAATGTGAGTATTAAAAAGACTGAATATGAAACGATGGAAATTACAGTCTTTGATACTGATCCGAAAGTAGCCGCCCGGATGGTTGATTCGATTATACATTATTTTGATGTAAAAGCCCGTCAACTTCATGCTGAAAAATCAAAAGAGGTATTGATAATTTCAAGAGATCAGTTAGACCAGAAAAGATTACAAATGGATTCGATGGAGACTAAGCTAAAACTTTACCGTACCGAGTATGGTCTTCTTGATTATAAGGAACAATCCAGAGAAGCAACAAGGGGTTACCTGCGTGGACTTAACAGCGGAAGTGGCAGGAGTGTCACTGAGGCACAAAATCTTATTTCCGCTTTAAAAGATAAAGGAGGAGAATTTAATGCACTCAACGAACATCTATGGAGAATACGCGGTGACTATAATGAACTCCAGCTTGTTTATGAAAATGCCCAAAGAGATGTTTACAAGAAATTGACTTATGCCAATGTAGTTACACGTCCCCAGCCGGCTGATAAAAAATCCTTTCCTGTGCGTTGGCTCATCGTAGTCATTTCTGTCGGCGCATCTCTGTTGGTCGCATTCATGACACTGTTGATATTTCATTCAACGAATAAAAAGTAAGTTAAATCCTGAGAGCGTCAAGTGCTGGACAAATTAGAACTTCGATGGTTTTACATCATCACCCTATCCTTTCTGGGCTTAAGTATATATTTACTTAGCAAAGAAATGTATTGGGTTGCAGCAGCGCCTTTAGCACTTGGTGTCTTATATCTTTCGATCTACCGCATTGACATAATCCTCTATGTTATCGCTTTCAGTACCCCATTAGCAATAATCCTAAATGAGAAAACCGGTGGACCGGCACTTAGTATTCCATCAGAACCGCTGCTATTTGGGGTCATGCTTTTGTTTATTTTCAAATTATTGTTTGAAGGAAAATTTGACAAAAGGATATTATGGCACCCCGTAAGTATTGCCATTTTTTTTCATCTTGGATGGATGTTTTTTACATCGATAACCAGTTCTCACCCTATAATCTCATTTAAATTTCTGGCTTCACAACTCTGGTTTATCCTGCCTATGTATTTGCTGGGAACTCAATTGTTCAGAACCAAAAAAAACATTTCCACTTTTATCTGGCTTTATTCTTCAAGCTTATTGATCGTCATTGCGTATACGATTATCCGACATGCGCAACATGACTGGACACAAAAAGCGGCGCATTGGGTGATGAGTCCTTTTTACAATGACCATACAGCATATGCCGCGGTAATCGCACTGTTTTTACCGATATTTTTAGTGTTTTCAACAAAGTGGAATACAAATGGCAGAACAAGAGTTTTATCCACAGTTGTCTTTTTAGGCTTACTTACAGCTATCATTCTATCTTATACAAGAGCAGCATGGCTCAGTCTGGTCGTTGCTTTTATTGTATATCTGATTTTCAGATTTAAAATACGTTTCGCTTCTGTTGCTTTCATGGGAGCAGTCCTACTCGGCATATTCATGATTTTCCAAACAGACATCATGCTTAAACTAAAGAAAAATGAGCAGGATTCGGCTACAGACATTAACAAACATTTAAAATCAATTTCGAATATCTCAACTGATGCCTCAAACCTGGAAAGAATTAACCGTTGGAACTCCTCCATCAGAATGTTTGAGGAAAAACCAATTTTAGGTTGGGGACCCGGAACCTATCAATTTAATTATGCCCCGTATCAGAAATCAAGTGAGATGACAATTATTTCAACCAATGCGGGAGATGCCGGCAATGCTCACAGTGAGTATTTAGGACCCCTGGCAGAGCAAGGAATACCGGGAATGCTAGCTATGCTATTTATAGTGGGTACCTTATTTTACACCGGCACGATGCTTTATTCTAAATCAGATAACAATCACATCAAACTACTTACTTTAGGCATCTTACTCGGATTGGTTTCTTACTTTGCTCATGGATTTCTAAATAATTTTCTTGACACAGATAAACTATCGGTGCCCGTATGGGCTTTCATAGCGATGATAGTTGCTCTTGATGTTTATCATAAAGATCAAACACAATGAAAAAGTGGGTTCTTAAAGCATGTTTCCAGAAAACCATTTCATTTCTGCCTTTCAAGCACCAATTAAATTTTTTCTGTCAAAAGTACATTACAAAAGGAGTTTTTCTGTCAGATGAATATTTCGAAGACAGATTAATTCATGCCGCAAGTCACTTGGGCGGATACAAAAAACTTTCAAGTAAAACAATTCCGGGGAAGACGCTGGAGTTGGGTACAGGTTGGTATCCTGTTGTTCCTTTTATGTTATTCTTGTGTGGATCGGATGAAATTCATTCCATAGATATTGCAAGCCTGACCAACAAGGAACGACTCGTCACTACTATAAACAAATTTTACAAGAATCTCAGTGATCCGGAGAAAAATAAATTGTTTTCTTCCTTTACAATCCTGCCGGGGAGATTAAGACAGTTTAACGAGCTTGCACAAAATGCAAGTACATATACCGAAGAACAGATTCTTAAAAAACTTAATCTTCACTTTTCTATTACAGATGCAAGTCAGACGAATTTCAATTCAGATTATTTTGATCTTGTTCATTCAAACAACACTTTTGAACACGTATATCCTGAAGTACTGAAGAACATACTCCGGGAATTTTTCAGAATTACAAAAAAGGAGAATGGGGTAATGTCACACTTTATTGACATGTCAGATCACTTCGCACATTTTGACAAGTCAATCACAATCTACAATTTTTTACAATTTTCAGAAAGTCAGTGGAAATGGATTGACAATAGCATTCAACCCATGAACCGGCTTCGACTTCCTGATTATGTGAAGATGTATCAGGAATTGAATATACCTGTCTCCTATACTGAATGCAGGCCGGGAAATCTTCGGGAATTATCTACTATAACGCTTGATAAAAAATTTGAAAAATTCAGCAGAGAAGAAATTGCCCTCAGTCATTCATATATATTTTCTGCTATTTAAATCAGGAATAATGACAATCTACTAATTCAAGGACACCTCAAATAAGTTTTGTCGAAATCTCCCGACGGAATCCACTGTGAAACAGCTCAGGCTTTGGGCTTAAACAGAAAACTTAACAAAGTAATGTCATCGGTAAAACTTCTATTTTCTTTGAATGCCCTCAGGTCAGAAACCAGCTCTTCCTGAAGTTGTTTTAAATTTTTCAAATGAGTACGTGAAGTTAAAAACTCTCTGAGACGCTGCATTCCATATTCCTTCTCACCAATATCCTCCACATCAGTAACTCCGTCGGTGTAACAATGAAGCTGAGCATTTTCAGGAATAAATACTTTACCCGGATTTACAAAAGGCAACTCTTCAAACATCCCTAATCCTGTACTTCCTTCATTTAGCATATACACCACCTTATCATGAATAAGAAAAGGTGGATTATGTCCAGCATTCACATATTGGAGCTCATTAGTCTTAATATTAAACTTGCCAATAAAAAAAGTAATAAATTTTTCACCCTTTGCACTGGTATACACCTTCGTGTTGAGCAAACGCACCAGACTTGTCAGTGAAGCAATATGATGAACGTGTGCATGAAGATTAGCCTGAAAGTTGGACATGAGTAAAGCCGCGGCGATTCCCTTTCCGCTTACATCTGCCATGCAAAAAACAAACTCCTCATCGTTAAGAGGAATATAATCATAATAATCACCCCCAACCTCCTGATGTGGGAGGTAAGTAGCATGCAAATCAAATTCCGCAGTAGCTTGAAGCTCTACAGGAAACAAAAGAGTTTGCATCTGTGCCGCTAACTCCAATTCCTTTCTGATACCCGCTTGTCTTATCTTTTCCTGAGCAATGTTGTTGTTCTCAATGGCAACGACGATCAGATTGGTGATGGTCTGAATAAAAGAAACCAGCTCATTTTTATTTGAGATTACACTGTTAGTAAATCCTCCAACTAAAGCATAAGCTAGAATCTGATCTTTGTGGTAAACAGGAAGGATAGAGTCAAAAGTTTTTATCCAAAGTTCTTTTTCTGTTTCCAGATTATGCAAATGATTTAATTCTTCCAGCGTTTTGTCAAGATCGAAATCTTTCATTCCTTTATCTGTGCCGTAAGTCAACACACAACTCCATTTATTGACATGGATAAGAAGCGCAAGTTTTTCAACTTTTAACTGACTAATAAGGACATGCTCATAGACATCAAGCATCTGTTTAGTAGAAAAATTGTAGTTGATCGCTTTTGTGATCTGCAATAACCAGTGTAACTGCAATTTTTTTACATGCAACTCAGCTGAGATCGCCTCCGGAGTATTCGTTAAATGCTTAGGACTGCTTGTCAAAATTCTGTCTTTCTTTAATTTTCTCAATAATCTCAGGCAGTTGCTTTATAAATGCCAACTCCTTCATTTTTTCTCTTGCGTCCTGTGTTGGCGCACCAAAATAAGTTTTCCCGCCTTCAAGTGATTTTGGGACACCGGATTTACCCAATACTATAGCAGCTTTTCCGATGGTCAGATCCTTTTGTACACCTACCTGACCCCAGAGTATCACATCATCTTCAATAATAACTACCCCGGCAATTCCTACCTGAGCGGCAAACAAACAATTCCGGCCAATGACAGTATCATGTCCGACATGAACCATATTATCCAATTTGGTCCCTTCACCGATGATAGTATCACCGGATACTCCCTTGTCAATCGTGCAACAGGCACCTATCTCAACTTTATTATGAATAATTACCCGGCCACAAGTAAGCATTTTATCATATCCCTCCGGTCTGCGCTTAAAATAAAAAGCGTCCGACCCAATCACAGTGTTAGCATGAATAATGACATCGTTGCCTATTTCGGTATCCTCATAAATACTCACATTCGAATGAATAAGACAATTTGTTCCTATGACAACATTATGTCCTACAAATACTCCCGGTTGAATGATAGTACCTTCCCCAATCTTTGCACTCTCACTTATTGGTTGAACGCCAAGTTGAAAAGTTTTAAATTTTTTAACGATAGTATTATAAGCCAAAAAAGGGTCATCAGAATACAGCAATGACTTATCTGCAGGGGTATCCATCTGTTTATTGATGATAATAAAAGACGCCTTAGACTGCAGCGCCTTGGCATAATATTTTGGATGATCTACAAATGTAATATCACCTTCTTCTACTTTGTGTATTTCATTTATACCGGAAACTGACGCCTTCCCATCACCAATAACCCTGCTACCGGTTAATTTTGCCAGTTCATTGAGAGGAGTCGCTTGCTTAAATTTCATTCCACACAAAAATACTGTTTTTGAGTGCAGCTACAGCGCGACAAGATCTATTCTGTCCGCTTTTATCAACAAAAAAGAGTCAACAAGTAAATTTGAACATTTTTCCGAAGAAACAGGTTGAAGAGCCGGACTATGCTTATTTTCGTGGACGAAAATAGTTTTATGGTCATTGCTGTCAACACCCGTATGCTTCGGTTGAATAAAATGGAAGGCATTGGGTATTTTACCTACGAAAGTTTTAAGCGGATAACGAAGTTGCATCCGGAACATGAGTTCATTTTTATTTTCGACAGACCTTATGAGCCTTCCTTTATTTTTTCAGAAAATGTCACCCCGGTTGTGCTTTCTCCTGCAGCAAGACACCCTGTCTTATGGTACATCTGGTATGAATGGTCTCTTGCACTATTTCTGAAGAGAAAAAAACCTGACCTGTTTGTTTCACCGGATGGTTTCCTTGCCTTAAAATCAAAAGTAAAATCATTAGCAGTTATTCATGATATTAACTTCGAACACTACCCGGGTGATATGCCATTTATTTATCGCGCGTATTACAGGTATTTCTTTCCAAGGTTTGCGTCTAAAGCTTCAAGGATAGCCACCGTATCTGCTTTCTCCGGTAAGGATATTGCAAACACATACTCAGTTCCGGAAAGCAAGATTGATATCGTTTACAATGGAGCAAGTGATGGTTTCAAACCAATTCCTGAAACTGACCGGTGCATTGTACGCGACCGTTATACAGGTGGAAAAAACTATTTTTTATTTATCGGGACATTACATCAACGAAAAAATATTGCAAATCTGCTTCTGGCCTTTGATCAGTTTAAAAAACGATCAGGAGCGGAACATATGCTTGTGCTTGCAGGAACCAAACGTTGGTGGACCAAAGAAATGGAGGATGCATATTCAAGTATGGCGCATTATAAAGATGTAGTCTTTACCGGGCGCATTCCTGACACTGAACTATATTCACTTACCGCCTCAGCCTTTGCACTGACTTATGTTTCGCTATTTGAGGGGTTTGGGATACCTATCATCGAAGCTTTTTGCTGCGATGTTCCGGTTATCTGTTCGAATACAACCTCTATGCCTGAAATTGCGGGAGATGCCGCTTTACTGGTTAATCCGTTTTCTGTAGAAGATATTGCTAATGCTATGATAAAACTTCAGTCTGAGAAACAATTAAGAAGTAATTTGATCGAAAAAGGAAGAAAAAGAAAAGACGCGTACAGCTGGAATAAGACTGCTGAAGATTTATGGCTTAGCATGATGAAGGCCTTCAAGTCCTCATAAACTATTAAAATGAATGTGATTTTTTGATAATTATTAAAACCGGCTAAAGTGAGAAATAAACTTAAAAGCTTTTATCAGCAGCACCTCCTTGAAGCAGGTTGTGACGAAGCAGGCAGAGGTTGCCTGGCGGGCCCCGTTTATGCCGCGGCAGTTATACTACCAAGAAAATTTTCGCTTCCACTTCTAAATGACTCTAAAAAATTAAGCCGGGAACAACGTGAGTTACTACGACCCTTGATTGAAGAACAGGCACTTTCATGGGCAGTTGGCTCTGTAAGTCATGAAGAAATTGATAAGATTAATATACTCAATGCCTCATTTCTTGCTATGCATCGTGCTATAAATCAGCTAAGCAAGCAACCTGAGTTTTTAATTATTGATGGTAATCGATTTAATCCATACAAGAACACTCCACATTGTTGCATTATTGAAGGGGATTCAAAATATGCATCTATTGCGGCAGCTTCCATTCTTGCTAAAACCTATCGCGATGATTGCATGAATAAATTGCATGAGCAATTTCCCGATTACCAATGGAACAGGAATAAGGGTTACGGCACTGTTAAGCACAGACAAGCTATTTATCAATTTGGTTCCTGCCCAATCCATCGTCAAACTTTTAGACTATTGCCAACGGAGTAGGTACTGTGAACACCGAAATGTCCATAATTCTCTAAAATACTTCTAAAAGGGAATGAGATCTTAAGTTTATTTACACAAGGATACTTTTCCTTGTCATGAAATTAAACAAACTTTTTAATCTCACTACCATTTTTGGTGCAGGCATTTTATGTCTGTTCTATTTTTGTAATACACCAAAGATCTTTCAGACTATAGGACTCGATGCGATTCCTGAAGATGCTTCATTCATATTCTGTCTGAGTCCGGGTCGGAAATCATATAATGCTTTAAACAAAACTTCCTTTTGGAAATCGCTTTGTCAAGACAATTCTATTTCCTCTGCAGATAGAAAATTTAAATTTCTTGACTCGCTGTTAATGTCGAATAATGAGTTAAAAAAAATGTGGGAAGAAGAAGATACCTATATTTCAATCCACCCTACTAAAGCAAGAGACTTTGACCTCCTGACTGTCTTTAAACATCAAGGAAAAATTTCAGATGAAAATATTACATCCTGGGCACAACAATGGAATGAAAGAGGCATAATCCTTTATACCAGGATCTATGAAAATATAAAAATACATGAATTCCGTAGAAATGACTCATCACTGGTAACCTTGTCAGGCTTTAAAGGATTATTGCTTGTAAGCAGTACATCCTTTCTGGTGGAAGATGCTATCCGCCACCTCAAATCCGGAGCCTCTATAGGGGAGTCAAAGGCATTTAAAAAGGTTATGCTTCCTGCAAGCAATAAATCAACTATTACACTTTACGTTAACCACTTAGGACTCCAGGATTATTTAAAGTCATTTATTAATCGGGGCTATTCATCATTATTAAATGCGATAGGCTCCTTCGCACGCTGGGATGGCTTATCAGTAGAGTTGCAAACGGATAAATTGAATTTTACAGGCACTTCAGCAAGCTTGGATACTACGGATTTAATATTAGCATTCAGAAATCAGAATACCACGCAAAGCAAGATGGATCAAATTCTTCCTATCCGTACTGCATTTTGTCTTCGCTTTGGGTCTGATGATCTCAGGCAGACTCTGGTAAATTTGCACTCAAATAATTTGTTCTTCGATCAGAATACGATTCCTCCTGAAAACACGACTAAGCAGGCAAGGTCACTGTCAGAATATTTAAATACAGAGATGCTCAGTTGGATTGGCGATGAAATAGCATTATTCATTACAGAACCGGGAAGTACCTTTCCTGACAACAACACTTTCGCTTTAATAGCAAGCGATGATACTTCTATTGCTAAATCATCCCTTCAAAGAGTTCAGAGAAAAATAAATGCGAAAATTATATTTGAAAAATACAAGCAATATGATCTGGGAAGAATTAATTCTGAAAGCATTCTAGCCGATCACTTTGGAAAACAATTCAAGATGTTGCGTAATCCCTGGTATACCGTCCTCAATAATTATGTCATTTTTTCAAATCAAATAAGTTCATTAAAGGGCATCATCGATGACTTGGAAATCAAAAACACGCTTGCTTCTACCCTCTCCAAGCAAGAACTTGAAAATTTTACATTAGCAAGTAACGTAAGCATGTACCTTAACTTTCCAAGAAGTCTTAACCTGCTTTATACGATCACAAATCCTGAAATGAACAGTGCAATAAATAAAAAAACAGCTATTTGGGATAATTTCGGAACCTTTCAATTCAATTTGGGTAATAGTAAGGATAATGTGAATTTCCACGCTCAAATGGGTTTTGTGAAAGACCAAAAAAAAGAACTTAGTCTTATCTGGTCCGCTGATCTTGAAAATAAAATCGCGCTCCCACCGGTTATTCTGGAAATTGAAAAAAACAAATACAATGTAGTTTCTCAGGATGTGAATACAACTCTTTACTATTTTGACGAATCAGGAAATTTAATCTGGAACAAAAATATCGGAGAGAAAATACTTAGCCGAATCTATGTAGTTGATTATTACAAAAACGGAGATCGACAAATTTTCTTCAGCACACAAACAAAATTATTTTTACTTGACAATCATGGAAAAAATGTGGCCCGATACCCGATAAAATTACCTTCAATGGCAAGTAATGGAGCTGCAGTAATTGACATTGAGGGCAGAAATAATAATTCTATCTATGTTGCCTGTGAGAATAGACAGGTCTATGCTTACGATATAAGCGGCAAACCTGTTGCAGACTGGCAATCGGATAGAAGTCTGAGCGGTATTGACAAACGGATTGAACTCGTGCAGAGTAAAACCACAAGAAGTTTGCTGATTCAAAGTAATCAGGGCATATACCTTTCTGATCGCAGAGGGAAAATGAAATTATTTAGTAAAACACACAATTCCGATTCGAATTCATTGCTCAACATCCTGCAAGACTCAACAGGATCATCGATGATATGCATGAGTGACTCTCTAAATCTTCATTCCTTGAGTACAGAAGGTATAATTAAAAAAGTATGGCCATCTTATGATTTTGCCATTTCTTATAGTCTTACAAACAATAACAAACGAAAAGATTTTTTGCAAGGTGTTCTGTATTCTGATTCAATTGTATTTAAAGATATAAACAGTAGAACAAGTTGTTCTGTCAACCGGCAAAATCTTGACTCATACGATTGGGTTAATACAGTTGACAATAAACTTAACACATGGGCCGGTCTTAGCTCAACTACAAGAAATCAATTCATACTGATCGATTCCGAATGTAACATACCAAAAGGCTTTCCAATACAAGGCTGTGGTAATTTCAGCATTTTCATGTCGCCAAAATCCAAAAATACTGTCTTATCAATCGGCAACCAAAACTCAACCATATATATTTATCACCTCGAATAACAAACTAACATACTATCATGATACTATTTAAAAACTTCAGCAATCAGATCAATTTTATCCTGCTGCTCCTGCTTCTAATCACCGGCAGTTGTATTAAAAATGAAGACTTTCAATACGATAAAATAACCGCATCAACATGGGATCCTGACTTTGCCGTGCCACTCATCAATTCCTCTTTAGGAATTCAAGACCTTACGGGGTTTTCAAACTCCACCACAATAGAAGCAGACAGCACAGATCTTGTTCATTTGATCTACAAGGCGAATCTCTACTCAGTATACGGTTCTCAATTCCTTCCGCTTCCCAGCCAAACCAACAATCAAACAATTGCATTGAGTCCGGCAGACAGTACTTTTCTCTATCAAACAGGAACATTTACCAGATCTGTTTCTTTTGTATATCCATTTGCGGTAAGCAACGGAGAACAATTGGACTCCCTGATACTTAAAACCGGCGCACTTGATATTGCCATCCAATCTCAGATTCCGCATGGAGGTTCATTGAATATAACAATCCCTGACGCGCAACTAAATGGCACTGCATATTCGCAAACACTGGCGTTTAATTACTCCGGAGGGGTTCCAATTTTAGCAAGTTTGTCGGATAACCTTGCCGGATACAAATTCGATTTTACAGGGAACGGATCCTACAATGAACTTAGGATCAATTATACGATTACGCTAAACAACTCGTCAACTTCACAGGCGACATCAAACAGAAATTTTTATATAAGCTGCGACTTGAATAATCTTCAAATGGCACGCGCATTCGGTTATTTCGGACAGAGGTCTCTGTCCGTGAATGGAGACTCGTCAAGAATCGAGCTGTTCAACAATACTCTGTTTGGAAATATTTCATTCAATGATCCAAAGATCACTTTTATACTTTCTAACTCATTTGGAGTACCCGTAAATGCTCAGATGTCTTCCTTATACTCCATATCTAATACAGGAGTTAATTCACCAATCACAGGTTCAATACCGAACCCGCTTCCGATAGGAACACCAACTGCCCTTGGACAAATAGCTACAGGATCCTTCTTTATTGATAAGACGAATAGCAATATTAATACCATCATGGATCAAAATCCAAGATACATTGCTTTCAATGTAAATGCAATTTCCAATAGTCCGACACCGACATACAATTTTATAACTGACTCCAGTCTTTTTGCTGTAGATGTAGAAGTGAATCTGCCAATGCGTGGTTCAGCAAACGGATTTAGCGTGAGCGATACAACGGATTTTGAATTAGAAAATATTAAAGAAGTAACGAAGGCGATTTTTAGAATTAATGCTCAGAATGGATTCCCCGCGGATGCTTATGTGCAAGTATATTTCACGGATTCCAACAACATTGTTCTTGATTCGCTTCTGAGTGATCCGGCTGATTTCGTCATTTCATCCGGTTTGCTAAACGCAAGTGGACGTGTTATTCTTCCAAATAGTAAAATGCTGGATGAGGAATTCGATAAACAAAGACTCGAGAGAATTTATGACGCTAAAAAACTCATCATTTTCTCGGTAGTTAATACCCAAAATGCTCCGGTGCAACAGGTTCCAATCTATTCTACTTACAGACTTGATATAAAAATTGGTGTTCATGCATTTTTAAATATTGAATTCTAAGAGTAAATTAATGCTTCTCTGTTAAAAAAAGAAATCATGAAAAAAACTATACTCCTCACCCTCCTCATAGGCTCCCAATTCCTGCTATTTGCGCAGCAAGACCTGACCTTATACAATATGCCTAACATCAGCCAGTCGTCACGGGTTAACCCTTCGCTCGCTCCTGTAAATCGATTTTATATTGGATTGCCTGTCATCTCTTCCGTTTATTTTAATCTTAGCAACAGTAGTTTTAAATACCATGATTTTTACAAGCTGAGAGCAGACGACTCTGTAGTTATCGACATTGACAATACAATTAAAAAACTGAGAAAAACCAACTTTCTTAAAACTTCGTTCAATACTGACCTGATCTCCTTCGGTTTTAAAATAAAGCGAAGTTATTTTACGATTAACGTTACCGAACATGTCAATTTTGCATTTTTATATTCAAAAGATCTTATCAATCTTATTGATCAGGGAAACGGACCATTTATTGGACAACAACTGGACTTCACTAAAACAGGGTTTGATGCAACACATTACAGGGATTACAGCATAGGCTGGTCATACGAAGTCAATGAGAAGTGGAGAGCCGGGATCAGGATAAAATATTTATATGGCATGGAAAACTACTCAACGACAGCCGGTAATTTTAGTTTCTATACTGCTTCCGATGATTATACACTTCAAGTCCCGACTGACATCAGCATCCGCACATCTTCACCTGACAATAGTGATGAAGGCTATGAGCAGTTTGACACTTCAGATTCAGGTGTTCGTTCAAGGAACATTAAAAATTATTTATTTAAACGGGATAATAAAGGTTTCGCAGCCGATCTGGGGGCTTCCTACAAGTATAATGACAAGTGGGACTTCAGTCTCAGTGTGATTGACCTTGGATATATAAAATGGAAAGAAGACGTAAAGAATTATAAAACCGCTGCAGGAAAGTATGAATTTTCAGGGGTTGACTTGATCCGTTTCATCAATGATACAACGGCAAACCTGGAAGCTGTGCTTGATTCAATTGCTGAAACTTTCAAGACTTCGGAATCAACAGATGCATACACAAGCTATCTTCCTATGCACATCTACTTAGGTGCAAATTACCGCATCAACGAAAACAGTTTTGGCGGCGGAGTAATTCATACTGAGTTTTTCAAGAGAACAATTCAACCTACAGTTACTCTTTCATATAACCTGCAGGTGGGAAGACATCTTACTACCTCTCTCTCCTACTCTTATATGAATCACACCTTTGATAATGTCGGCGCGGGTCTGGCTGTTAATGTCGGAGCACTTCAGTTTTATACGGTAACTGATAATATTATAGGACTCATCGCACCACTGGACGCACGCAACTCGCATGTTCATTTTGGTTTCAACCTGATCTTTGGCCGCCCGATGAAGGACCGCGATAGGGATAAAGTGCGTGACAAAAAGGATGCCTGCCCAGACATACCCGGCTTGTTAAAATTTGATGGCTGTCCGGATAAAGACGGTGATGATGTACCGGACAAAGATGATAAGTGTCCTGAAATAGCCGGACTTAAATATCTGCTGGGATGTCCCGACTCTGATGGAGATGGCATACCTAATCAAGAGGATAAATGTCCAACGGATTCAGGGCTTGTCGTGTTCTCAGGTTGTCCTGACACAGACATGGATTCGATTCCAGATCCTCAGGACAGTTGCATTACAGAAAAAGGTTTGCTCAGTAACAATGGATGTCCTGATACCGACGAGGACGGACTTATAGATAAACTTGACAGCTGCGTTTTGGTGCCGGGACCAAAATCAAACAATGGTTGTCCGGTTATTGAAAAGGTTGAAATTAAACCATCAATTCCTGTAAAGGTTCAGCTTAGCAAAGAAGATCAGGAAATCATTAACAAGGTATTCAGCAACCTCGAGTTTGAAAGTGGTAAAGCAGTTATCCGTTCAACAAGTTATACTTCTCTCGAAGAGCTCGTCAAGCTATTAAACAGAAAGCCAAGCTTCCGTATACTAATTGAAGGCCATACCGATAATGTTGGCTCTGCTCAATTGAATATGCGATTATCACTTAACCGTGCTGATGCGGTAAAAAAATATCTGAGCGATAAAGGAATAGATTCTGCAAGAATAATAGCAAAAGGTTACGGATTTACACAACCGGTAGCACCGAACACGACTCCGCAGGGACGTCAGAAAAACAGAAGGGTAGAATTTACTATTCTGGAATAAGAGGATTAGAATCAAATTGATTTACCTGCAAGGTTTGGAATAAACTTCGGACAGGTAAGCATCATATTCCTTCCTTTCCTTCTCTGACATTTCATGTTCAAGCCTTGACAGCTCTTGGTATATATCTTCATATCTTCCAAGAACGGTGCGGTCAAGATCCTTCAGAACGGCCTGAAACGCCGCGGAACGAAAACCGTAGATCCCTGTATCAGGTATAACACCTTCCATCTTTAGGTGCTCACATTCTATTGCAAATAGTTCTGTTATCAAGGGATGGTAAGTTGGTGCTTTTGCTGAATCTCCCTTTTCTTCCGATGAATTATTGCATGAAAGACTAGTTACAAATAACAGGATGAATATTGATAACTGTAATGGAAGCTTTTTCATGAGTTTTGATTAGATGAACAGTGAGCAATTTCTTATAATAGAGATGTAAGTATCATAAATCCTTTTTTGAAAATATTTTTCTTGCCCTGAATAAAGGAATTATAAACCAAATCAAGAGCAGTGAAAACGAGAATAACTGTCCGAATAGTGTGCCAAAGAACTTTTGATACAAGGCACCGGTATATCCCATGAGAGCGGAGGTCTCAAGTTTCAACAAAATTAAAACCCGACCAATATCAATCGGGTTTAGTGCTGTCAGGACTAATACAACTTCTTCCAGAGGGTATTCACTGAAATAATGAAGTATAAGTAAGACGATTCCATCAAACAATATAGCGAAATAAAACCAAAGTAATAATGCTGATCCTATTCCTCTTGCTTTATCTGTACTTCGTACTGAAGTAAGAAAGGCGAGAGCAGTAAAAATCAAAGTCAGGAATAAGCCAACAACCAGAAGGTAGAAGGCCGATTCGCTTGGTTGCCACAGTAAAACCGGAATGCCCAAACCAATCAGAAGTGCCATGCATAATGACCCAGCCAAGCCTAAGTATTCACCGAAGTAGATACTATTTCTGTTTACCGGTTGAGCCAATAACATTTCAATAAACTCTTTTGAATTGTAAAAATGAATGGTTCCGAAAATGATACAAATTAAGGGTACAACTAATAAAATAACATGCAACAAACTGACTAAAGTACTTGAGTAATCAGCACCGAGGTAGAACAGTCCAAAACACAAAGCAAAAAGCAGAAATGTGTATGCGAGTACTGAACGGCTTCTCATTACATCATACAAAGCATATTTCAAAACTTTAAACATGTGAATAGTCCTCCATCATTTTAGCGAGTGCTTTCCCCAAACGCGATTCATTTGTTTCTGATTTGATGGCTGAAACAGGCTTATTAAACTGAATTTTCCCTTCGACAATAAAAATAACTTTATCAGCTAATTCTTCAACCTCTGACATATTATGAGAGGTGATCAGCGTTAATTTTCCTCGTTTTTTTTCCTGAAGCACCTTAGATTTTAACCGTTCAGAGGATAGAGGATCTAACCCCGCTGTAGGCTCATCAAGAATTAAAATTTCAGGATTGAATAAATAAGCAAGTGCCGCGCTTACCTTTTGCCTTGTACCACCTGACAAGAATCCCATTCTTTTTTCCATTATATCATGTAAAGCGAACGCCTGAAGTAAATCTTCATCCGGACTACCTTCCATGTTTCGTAAGTCTTTCATCATCTGAAATACCTGCTTGATACGCATCTGCTCAGGGAACCTGCCAATCTGTGGCATATAACCCAAATCCCTTCGATAGGAACATGAA
>CAYHFJ010000022.1:0-31476 GCA_964355885.1 uncultured Flavobacteriales bacterium | reverse complement strand
GTTTCAAATAGCAAATATTTGTCTTTTAGTACACTTTGGTTCGCATCAAAACGATCAACACGAACACCAATATTAAAGATCAGATCGTTGAATGTAAATTTATCCTGAATATAACCGGCAATATAATTCGGACGAAAGGCATCAACATTACGCACGTAATTATTATTAGCGTCTTTTTGTGTGAAGTAATCATCAAGGGAGTATGAGCTGCTTTGAATATTACCTTTATAATCATAGCCATAATAATTAACCATCCCGTTATCGATCAACTCATCAGCGGAAAATAGACCCAGGGAATAAACTGAAGGATTGATGGCATCTGTCTGAATGGTATCAGTCATACTAATACCCATCAGTTCTCTGATATTTTCATAAAATCCTTTAGCTAAGTCACCATCTACATTCGTAGTACCCGCATAATTTGAACGAGAATAAGTTGTGAAGTTAGCGGGGAGTCCGAATGCGGTTCCTGAAGTTATGATGGCAGAGGTTGTATCCACACCGGTGATGTTCTGATTACCAAGCTGGCGCATCAGTGTCCATAAGCCTTTTGAATAAACAGTGTATGCACGATCTGTACGCTGTTCATATTCTAATCCCAATACAATGTTATGATTTTTAATATCGGCAGAACCGGCGGCACTTATCCTGAATTGTGACTGGTCTGTGTTAGAATATCCATTGGGAACCCTGCCAGGAGTGGCAAATAATCCATAGGTATTCAGGTTGATACGGTTATCTCCGTTTATCAGTCCACCATTGGCTTCAATCGTTGATAAATTATCGGTGTAACCAAAGATTCCAAAAGGGGCACTCAACTCATAATACTGTCTTGTATAATTAGTTGTTATTGGATTTTGTATTCCCGGGGTGAAAACAACTGCTGTATCAAAAGAACCATCCTGGACAAGATCAACGGAAGTAAAAGCTGAATCAAAAGTAATTGCATAGCTGGGTGTACGCAACACTTCAAATTTCCCTACATAACCATAATCGAAAATGTTGTCTTTGTGAGTAGGATTTTGATTCGTTGAATTGTTTTTACTGTAATCAACCTGCAGGGTATAATATGCATTTTTAATTGCCGCAGAATTCTTCTCGGTGGATTCAGATGTAAAGCGTTGAGTGATTTTTGCAAAAGCTCTCCAGTTCGTCTGGATTGTTTGAGAATTGCTAGACGAATTCATCAATGAATAAATATCTGTGAAATTCATGTCGTCTGTACGTTCTAAGGATCCACCCAAACTGAGCGTAAGATTATTAGCCGGACGGATGTCAATTTTACCATTCAAACGAATATTCTTTGAAGCCACATTCGGACGAGCATCCTGTTGTTCCAGACTATCATAGGTGAAGTAGTCGGATCTTTTGATAAAACCTGTTCCGTTTGGCGAGGGACGCAAAGGATTTAATTCCATTGACTTCAGGATATCCTCCTTCACTACGTATGTTGGAATTACTGAAGGGCTGGGATCCTTATCATATTGATACTCCCCTGCAAAAAAGAATCCGGCAAGAGGCTGACCGGACTTCTGCCCGGTAGAATCTTTCTTTGTAAATATCGGACCTGATAGATCAATCGCTGCCAGATTGTAACCATAATTATCAACCAACTCAGAGGTGGCTAACTCAATACCACCGGCGAAGTCTTTGGAAGGTCCGCGGGTTGTAACACTAATGATACCACCGGTTGCATCTCCGTACTGTGCCGGAACTCCACCTGTAATTACAGTAATCTGCTCAGTACCTTTTTGAGGCAGGCCAATACCTCCACGCACTTTAATTCCGTCAACATAATATGAAGTCGCATCGGAACGTGAACCCCGGATATTTAAATCTTTACCTTCATCCTGCTGATAGATACCTGCGGTTTGAGACGCGATTGAATTTACATCACGTGTTGGAGCTGCTTGTATTTCTTCGTAAGTAACTGTTTTCTGGGTAGCAGGACTTCCTTTATCTATAAGTGGAACGAGATATTCCACTACTTCAACTTCTTTTAGCTGAACTCCTTTGCTTAACTCAAATTCAGCGAATGAAATTTTATCGGTAGATACGAGTACACCGTGAACTTCCTGTGCCTGGTATCCAACGCTGGTTGCTTTCACATCATACTTCCCGGGATTCAATGGCTTTATAGAGTAGTTGCCATCGAAATCAGTGACAGTTGCCTGTACTTGTGTACCATTAAGTAACGCTGCAACGCTGGCGAAAGGAATTCCTTCTTTGCCACCTTTCTCAGTGACCTTTCCACGGATCTCACCCGTTTGCGCGAAGCTGCTTGTTCCTAATAATACTAATACAAAGAGTGGTAAGTAAAACTTCCGTCCCATAGGATACAGTTTATTGTTAAGTTAAAGTTAATGCGGGTGGTAAAAGTATGAATTGGATAATAAAAACCAAAACTATTTTTCTTTTACGGTCTACCCAAAGTTAATTTTATTAATGGCAAGCTAATCAAGACATTGAAGAATGTCGATAAGGTGAGTTGCATATCCGCTTGTAAGATCGTTATGTTAAATTTCCTATCTGTCAGTAAATAGTCAGTTCAGGTTTGAAACATGAAGTTTTATTCTATTTAGCCTGTTATGCTGATGAGTTATTAACATATTGGCGTAATTTACTTAAATAATCTATTTTTGCGCATATTCATTATCTCTTCTCAACTATGCGCTTATCTAGTCTGGAAATCAAAGGGTTCAAGAGTTTTGGTGACAAAGTCAGCATCCACTTCGACAAAGGTGTAACGGCTATTGTAGGTCCAAACGGAAGTGGAAAATCCAATGTGGTGGATGCCATGCGTTGGGTTTTAGGGGAACAAAAAACCCGAATGCTGCGGTCAGAAAAGATGGAAAACATCATTTTCAATGGAACAAAAACCCGCAAACCGGCCAATCTTGCTGAGGTTTCCTTAACATTTGAAAATACAAAAAATATTCTGCCTACTGAATATTCCACAGTCACTATTACACGTCGCTTATACCGTACAGGAGAATCAGAGTATTTATTAAATAATGTTTCTTGTCGTCTGAAAGACATCACCGATCTTTTCCTGGACACAGGTATAGGATCAGATTCGTATGCCATCATTGAATTAAAGATGGTTGATGAAATATTGAATGACAAACACAATGCAATAAAAACGCTTCTCGAAGAAGCTGCCGGAATTTCTAAATACAAGATTCGCAAAAAGCAAACTTTTCAGAAACTTGAAGACACAGAAACAGATCTGAACAGGGTAAATGACCTCTTATTTGAGATTGAGCGAAATATGAAAACGCTCGAATCGCAGGCTAAGAAAACCGATCGTTATTACCGCTTGAAGGAACAATACAAAGAACTGAGCGGAGAACTTGCTCTGTTTACTCTGAGTGGCAGCCGTACGACATTTGTTGAATTGCAGCAGCAGGAAGAAAAGCAGTTGAGCGAGAAGACCGGTTTGGATGCTCTGCTTGGTGAAACGGAAGCAGAATTGCAGAAAGTAAAATTGCTGACTCTCGACAAAGAGAAAGAATTATCACATGCACAAAAAGAATTAAACGATAAGATCGCGACTATACGTCAACAGGAGAATGATAAAAAAATCAGCAATGAAAAGCTGAAATTTTTACAAGACAAAGAATCCGGCCTCACGCAACAAATTACCAAAGACAAGACAACTCTTCTCTCGACTCAGGAACATATCCGATTAAATGAGGAGGAAAAAATAAACGAGGAAATAATTCTGGAACAACTTCAGAATCAGTTACAGGAACTAAAGTCTGAACTTGACAAAACCCGCACAGCTCATGACACTTTAAAGAGTGATATTTCACGTATCAGCAGTACCGCGCAAGGTATACAAGGGAGCATGCATGAATCCGAAAAAAGCATGGCTGTCACTCAGGCGCGCAAGGATTCTCTTGAACGTGAAATTGACAGATTGATTAATGATACTGCCGCGAAGGAAACTGAGCATACTCAGTTTCATGAGCAGGCTGAAAAGAGTAAAGAGCATAAAGAAACGAAGGAAAATGATCTGAATGCCTTGCTAGCTTCAGAAGAGCATATTGCATCGGAGATCATCCGTCTCGACGAAGAGTTGAAGAAGATGACAGAGGATGTAATTGCGAATGGACGTAAACTTGATGCAAGACAGAATGAATTTAATCTGACGAAGAGCCTCGTTGAAAACCTGGAAGGCTACCCTGAATCGCTCCGTTATCTGCGCAAAAATTCTTCTTCCAGCTCCGCGCCACTATTTTCTGAAATCCTTAGTTGTCCCGCTGAATATAAAACAGCGATAGAAAACTACCTGGATCCTTTCATGAATTATTTTGTGATTGAAAGTATTGAAGAAGCGAGCAAGTCTATCAACCTACTAAGTGAAGCATCAAAAGGTCGTGCGAACTTTTTCATTCTTAAAAATTTCGAAAACAATAATATCCCATCCTTAGAGTCAGTTAATGGATGTATTCCCGCTATGTCGATCATTGACGTCGAGGATCGCTTCCGACCACTGTGTCAGCATCTTTTACGCAATGTATATGTTGTAGCTGAAAATCAGGATCAGACACCATACTTGCAGGAATCGAACACTTCCTCCGTATTCATTTCTAAAAATGGAAAATATTGCCGTACAAAACATTCCCTGAGCGGAGGTTCTGTAGGACTTTTTGATGGAAAAAGAATTGGCCGGGCAAAGCACCTCGAAACTCTCGGAAGCGAAATTGAAAAATTAAGTGCGTCACTGGAGCAAACAAAAATTCACCGCGATGAAGTTCAGCGACAGTTGCTTTCTAACAAACAGCAAAAAGAAAGATTCACTGCCGACAAAAACAGATTGCAACAGGAAGCCAATAAGGCTGTACATGAGTTCAGTTCATTAAAGAACAAAGCGGAGCATCTTGTTTCCACTATGGAAAACAACCAGAAGATTCTGGAAGATCTTCAGGCACAACGTAAAGCAATTGATGAGAACACCCAGCAAAATGACCTGAGTTTTCATGAACACCTTGAAATGCTCAGAACAGAATACGAGTCCATCACTACAGATCTCAGCACTAAACAGGAAGAATTCTCGTCGTTGTCAGAACGGATGACCGCTGAAAGTCATGAATATAACAATCACAATATTCGTTGCATCCAGCAACAAAACAAGATTGCAACCATTGTTCGCGATCATGCCTATAAATTAAATTTGCTGGACTCACTGACTCAGAATATCACTTCCAATACTTCAGAACTCGAACAAAGTCAGCTCAACATACGTGAGTTACTGGAGACAGCTACCGGTTTTGATGATCAGCTTCTAAATCTATATGCGGATAAGGAGGTCATGGATCAATCAGTAGCTTTAATAGAGACAGAATATTTTAAATCCCGCGGATTAACCGATGAACTGGAAGGAAAAATACGTACAGTACGTCATCAACGAGAGCAGGCCGAGCAATTCGCACAGGTAATTAAGGATCGCACCAACGAATTAAAACTTCAGCTGAATTCACTGAAGGAACGTCTATCCGTTGAGTTCAACATCGATATCAATGACCTGATCGATAAAGAACCTTCTCCGGACTTGAATGAGGAGGAATTAAGAGAAAAGGTAGGCAAACAAAAATCTCAGCTTGACAATTACGGCCCGATTAATCCAATGGCAGTTGAGGCTTTCAACGAGATTAATGAACGTTACGTATTTATCAACACTCAAAAGAATGACCTCGCACTCGCGAAAGAATCTTTACTAAAAACTATTGAAGAAATCGAAGTGACAGCCCGTGAGAATTTCATGAAAGCTTTCACTGATATCAGGCAGAATTTTATAAAAGTTTTTCGTTCTCTGTTTACGGAAGATGACGATTGTGACCTGGTACTTATCAACCCTGAAAATCCGACTGAAAGTGATGTTCAGATTATAGCAAAACCAAAAGGTAAGCGTCCTTTGTCAATCTCTCAGCTTTCAGGAGGAGAAAAAACATTAACGGCCACTGCACTATTGTTTGGTATCTACCTTCTGAAACCCGCTCCATTCTGCATTTTCGACGAGGTTGACGCTCCACTTGATGATATGAATATTGACAAATTCAATAATATCATAAAAAAATTCTCTAATGAATCTCAATTCATCATTATCACTCACAACAAGAGAACAATGACAGCAACTGATATTATATATGGAATCACCATGATTGAACAAGGTGTCACTCAGGTTGTGCCTGTCGATCTCGCTGAAATTGTTGAGCAATAAGAAGAACGACTACCAAGTCCAACAATTTTTAATAAAAAAGCCGGATCTATCCGGCTTTTTTATTTTTCCTGATTCAGTTGAACAGATTAATCGTCTTTCAAAATAATAACCCAAGCCGGTATCTTACGGGAAACCGGCTTGGATCTGAAGTTTTACGGAACTTCTATAGAGCAGAACCTGTTGATTTGTGTTCGTGTTTTCATTAGGCTCTTTACTGACTTTATCAATTGACGGGAGACAAGCATTCGTTAAGCGTTTCTCCATTGCACCTTCAAAGACCATTTCTGAAATCAAAGAAATGACATAATCGCGCACCCGCGAAACAGCAATGTATAAGTGGCTGAAAGGTTGTACAGGCGGCTGAAGCGGGAGATAAGTGGTAAAAACCGGGAAAACAAATCAGGCATTCTACTTTATCCCAAACTATTCAATAGAAAAAAATCCATTGCATAACGACACCGAAATATTCGTGCATTCGTGGCAATTTATCCAAACTTGTTTTGAAACAGATTAGAATCCAATATTAGCTCCAACATTGATCGTAGTTCGTTTACCCCGGAAGTAAGGCATAGTGTAAACATCATTTTTCAGACCATTATAATCAGTAGCTGAAACAGAGGCAAAAATCCAAGCATCGTTCAAGAGCTGGTAACGTGTTTTGAAAGAAATGTCTGAACCCTGCCAGTAAACCCGGTCGATAAAAGGATGTCCAAGACCATTGCCCTGCGGATCAGCCGACACGCCGGTGTAAAGGTACTCCCAACCTTTCTGGGCGAGAGTGTAGGACGCTTCAACAAAGAGTCTGGGAATAGGTTTATAAGCCAAAGACACATATACTTCCTGGGCATTGTCACCCAGGTAATGTCCCATATTAAAACTGCTCGACGCATAGGTGGCAGTCGTAATGTAATGACGGTAAACAACAGGATTTGTGCGTGTATATTCCGCTGTGAAGAACACATTCCTGATACCCACATTACTTAGCCTCCCACCAATTTTCATTGAATAGAAATTTGAGTGTCTGTCAGCATCTGTAGCTCTTCCAAGGGCAATTTCATCGACGAAGACACTTAGATACAGGTGAATGTTTTTGATATTTCTGGAACTGATATTAAAAAAGAACTGAGAATTCTGTCCGAGAAAATTACTACCTGTAGAAGTCAGGGAGTGGTCTATACTCTTATAAAAAAAGAATGGAATCAGATAAGCCGGATGAACATTTTGATCAGAATACACTATGGAATTACCAAGCGATAGCTGAAGTCGTTTCAGCGGGGTAAATGTATAAAGGTTAGCCGCAATATATTTTGGCCTGAAATTAATCCGGTTTGAATTTCCATTCACATATGTTCTGCTACTGTCAATCACATCAGAGACCAACCATCCGTGAATATAATTAAAGTCAAACCAACGTGCAGGTTTCAGGTGCAATTTCAAGAAGGTAAAACTCGGTTGATGTCCAGAAAAAATATTAGAACCATGATAATTATCTCCCCAAACAAAATGATCTTTTACCAAACCTACACTTCCCCAATCCCATGTATAGGTAAGTCCGCCTCGCATCTCATCAAAATCACCACCTCCCTTTGTATCAACTTTATAGTTCGATGCGTCATATTGATTCAGGTAGGCAGGGTCACTTAACCGCTTACTCTCATGATTATCACGAAGGCTTGCATAAAAACCCAGCTTTTTTCCAACATAAGCATATGCCTCAGCACCATTCCATCTGTGATGAAAACTTCCACTGTCATTGGAGAAAAAACTCAAGCCTAGAATAGGATTAACATTAAATGTAAATAAGCTGTCTTTGTAATAAAATAAGTCAAGTCTTTTATCAAACTTTTTGTCCGGTCTCAGTTCCTTCGAAAAATCTTTCAGGTAAAAATCGAGTTCCTTTTCCTGACGTGAATTTAATTCTCCTCTTTTATTTTGTGCTTCAGCAAGCTTTTCGGCTATCAAGATTCTGGCATACGGCTTGACTGCCGTGTTCAATGAAATAATATGCGCATTACTCAGTTCATCAAGAAAATCATAAAGATCGGTGTTGCTCACATGCTGATATACTTCCTGCGCCATCAAGGGAGAAAGGCATAAAACCTGCAAGTATAAACACAAGACTAGCTTTCGGATGGTTTCAATCATGATCCGTTAATTGGTTATTGCAAAAATAGAATTGGAATTGAATACTAAAACCCGAATGGGAATTATTTACTACGCGCACTTTTAACAAGAATGTTATAACTGGCTTTAAAGAAATAACGAATATCTGTCAACCAACCAAATTTTTCGTATGCCAACAGGTAATTCATCTCAGAATCCATGATTTCATCCAAAGTCTTGGGAAGATCTGCATAAAAAGGAGGTAGCAATCCCGGTTTATGTTGAAGTCTTTTCGCACGAAGCTCCGGTGTATAAAGGCTAAGATAATGTGCACTCAGTGGTCGTACACCAACAATTTTCAGATCACCACGAAGCAGATTAATAATCATTGGAATTTCGTCAACCCAATATTTTCTGAAATAGCGTCCCAGCGTAGAAACACGGAAATCATCTTTCAATTTCCCTCCATCCGCGAGTGAATTCTGTTCATATACGTATTGCTGTATGAATTCAGAATAGGCATGCATCGTACGCATTTTATATACATGAATGATCCTGCCATTCTTACCATGTCTGCGCATACGGAATATAGCCCCATATACAGGCTCATAATCGAAGAGAGGATCCTTTTGCTTGGTTGCTACGAAGTATAGATTATGCCCAATAAATTTTTTATCAATAATATTAAAACCGGCTGCATACAGACGACCAAAAGTTTCCGTCCGGGAAAGCACCTTATTCCTGTCTCCGGTAAGCTTCAGATAAATAACATTGGTTATAGGTAATTTTGGAAATACACGTTTGAGAATAAAATCAAGAACGTAATAGATATGACTGATTACAGGAGGAAACTTTTTCATGATCCTTTGTTTCCGCAGGTATTTCGTTTCCACACATCCGATAAACATTCCATTATCCTGAAGCTGGTGGTTAACAGATGAAAAGAAACGATTGATTTCTTTAACATCATTTACCCGCTTTAAATTTATTATAGTTTTTGTTGATTTAGGAAGTTGCTGGATACTTTCAGAAATAGAGGTACGGAGAATGGAAGTACCCGGCTCACTAAGATTACAATGCGTTGAGATAAAAGCACGCACACGTTTGTCCATTCCACCAATCTTTTCAAGATGTGGTTTTGGAAAATACTTAGGACGACGAACTTTTGTTGTTCTGGGCAACGAAATGGCCAATGATCCTTCACCTAACAAGACAGGAACCGCTTTGAAGCGGTGCGTCCATTTAGAGATGATTAATTTAGGATGATTGATTTTTTTCATTTTCACACGCTAATCCCTTTTGAAGGGATTTTCTACAATCTAACCCTATCCACGCAGGGAAGGAAGTTAATTCGGTGAAAACGAACTAATATCTGGCGAACACAAACATTTACTTGGTCAAACCAAGTTAATGAAGGATGTATTTGTTAGAAATTGCCGAGTAGTCGCCAGGCACATCACGCAGACGGGCAGTGTATTTAGATGTACCAAACAATCGGCATAATCAGACTATCGCTTTAAGCAGTTTGTGTTTCGGATAGTACTATTACGTTTTCCTGAATTGTAATGTAAATGTAGGAAAGTAATTGGATTACGCAAGCTTTATTATTGATTCTTCAGAAATTGCTAAAAAAATAATTTCAGAGAATAAGAAAACTTTAAAAAAGCTTGAAATCTGGCTATCAGAGCCCTTTTTCAGGGAAATAAAATTCCAGATATTTCGAATTGAAGTACCGGGGTAAGATGAAAACCATTAATACAATAGAAATAATTCATGAATGAGTGCAGCCTGATCTATAATCGAATTAATAATACACTACTGAAACCCATCTTTGTGCTCAATCATTTTCATGCATTTCAGATCTTTTGCATGACAAGACAAAAGCCATTTAAGGCTCTTTGAAAAATCACTTTTTTGATCAAGCATAACTTGTCTTCTCCTGGCCCATTCTGATTTCAGGTCGTGATGTTTAAGGTATTCATCAACAACATTAAATAATTTATCAACTTCCTGAGTGCGGACTCCGCTTGTTAATTGATAATTTTTTTCAAGGTCTTCGAGATAAGATAGCTCACCAACAAAATCATTATAACGGATAGCAGGTGTGCCTAGGACTGCAGCCTCAGCTGTCATTGTTTGACTGTCCCCGATAAACATATCCGCAAAATAGAGTGCATGATGAATGTCACTGATGCGGATATGTATGCGATATGGCTCAAACTGAGGAGACAAAGGCCTTTCGGAAGTAATATATACACGACCATATTGCTCCAGCTTTGAAATCAGCATGCCAGCGAGTTCGTCTGTGATACCGGTTTTGCCAACATCATGATATGCGCCCAATTCAGAAAAACGAAGAATAAAATTACGCTTACTCAGATCAAATATTTTTTCAACCCTTTTTAAATCCGGTTGAAAATGATTCGGATGCAGATAAGCCAGCTCATGATAGGAAGGGTAACCTATTTTCTTATGACTCCATTTCCAAGCACTGCAACAATCCGGACAAATCAGATAGGTGGCTGTGGGTCCTGCAATTCGTGCAAATGATTTTACTTTTTCAAAATCATCTTCAAATAATATAAATGAAGGTATGTTTAAAATCTTTCCTAAGACTCCCAATTCCGCCGCACTGCCAACAAGCCGCTGCGGTTTGTTCTTAAGGATGACGCCCGTAAGTTTCATCATTCTTCTGAAAAAATTCAGAATGATAATGGCTTTACTTTTTTTCTTTGTTGAACTTTTTGAGTCAATGTTGATGTAAGCGATTCCGGACTCCTGTAATAGTTTTTCAAGAACATCCTTTGATTTGATGCAAACAACTACCTGGTCAGGAGGGAATGACTGGATCGCAAATTTGTACAGATGGAAATGTGCAGGATGTCCGAGATAAAAAAGAGCCTGTGTCATATTCGTTGTATCCCGTTCATTTCAATCAAAAATTCATACGTGAAAACCTCACTCCATAACGGGAAAAGAAGCCAAGCAATTCTTCACCTGTCGCATTTGAGCCTATTCGCAACTTTTCAGTAATGGAAACCGCCATTCCAAATCCCTTTGCCATAGCTTCCTGCAAGACTTGTGGTGAGGCTTTAAAAAAGACAATGATGGTATTATTATCGCCCTGTTTAGCAATCACAGGCAATGAAGAATAAACAATCGATCCTCCTTTCTTTCCTAAAATTGTCGCAACAAAACCATCCTGAAGCTGATCCACGTTACAAGTAAAATTCTCATAGCGCAAATACGCAAAAAAATCTTCAAAGATATCTTTCAGCATCCCCTCCTGAGCACTCTGATCAGGTTTTACGGGTATGTTCTGCCTGATGACTTTTGCAGGTGATCCTGCAGCGAAACAATTGGATGGAAGATCAGTGCTTATCATTGAATTGGCTCCAACAACTACATTATCACCAACCGTTACTCCCGGCATGATAAAAACACGCCAGGGTAACCACACTTTTTTACCAAGGTGAATAGGTGCAAACTTAACAGGGAAACCATCCAATTGTGAATTCCAGCTACCGTGAGTAAATAAAAGACAGTGCCCTCCTATTCCGGTATCATCATCAATAAATACAGGAAGCGTTGGATTGATATAACTCAGTTGCATAATAATTCCGCGTTTACCAAGATGAAAAGAAGATTGCGGGGTTTTCATTCCCCCTATATATACCTGTTCATTGATGCGTGCATCTTCGTCAATAAATATTTTCTCCGTATCAATCACCGACATTGATCCTATCCTGACAAAATTCTTTATAATAATTTCCCTTCCGCGAATGATAGTAAAAAAACCAACCTTTGTATTGTCGCCAATTTCAACATTTCTGCCCAACACAACGCTTCCGAAGGAAAGACTCACACCCTTTCCGATCCGATAACCTTTGAGACGATACACCATCTTTTTAATAAAGGAAGGCAGCGCACCTATCAGGAGCATGTGTAATACCGGAATGCGTCTTTTCTTAATCAGCATATTTAATTATTTCATTCGTGCAACAATTCCCTTTACAACATTCTTGACATTCTGCAGAATTAATTCTTTTGTCCAGGGGATCAGAGCGTCCGTCCATCTCTGAGGGTGAATATTCTGCATCACCTGAGAGGGTAACAGATCCGAGTTAATCTTTTGAATCAAATCGACAGTAGAACGTACTGATATTTGAAATGGAGAATTAACCTTATCTCTCAAACTATATTCTGCACCATTCCACATCCTCCCTGTATCGGTAAGATAATATACCTTACTGAAATCAGTGTCAAAATATGGCTCTGCAAGTATACCGGATTTTTTATAATCGAATTTGTCCCAAAGTAAACGATTGTCCCAACGTGACAAAGGACTTCCGTGCATACAAATGGTTTTTACGGGATAATACGTTCGAAACAGCTCCAGATTTACCTGAAACTGCTCATAAGCCTTTTCGTAATCTCCATGACAAAGAGAAAGGTCCTCATAGTGATAACCTATCTCATGGCCAAGATCTGCTATTGCCATGATAACCTCAGGATGAAAGCTCTGTTTCACGATACGGAAATAATAGGTTCCATTCATACCGGCTTTAGCTTCAATCTTTGCGGTTGCCAGAGAATTTTCCGGTAAGTCATCTACATCATGGCGTAAAATATAGCAGCGACCTTTTTGTCCCTGCAAAACAAATTGTTCATAAGGAATGGAGAGATAACCGGATTTTTTAACCGAGGCAAGCAGAGACTCATACATACTCAGGGTAAAATCACGCATGTTGCACGTCTTTCATGAGTTTTCTTGAATACAATAATTCCGACAAAGCCAATAACATCCATGCATTATTCCATCGCATAAACGACAACCTGTTAGTATAGAATTTTAATTTCCGGTAATAGAAATATCCATCCTTCGGATCCTGCATCTCCCGGATTGTCCATCGTGCAACTGTAGCCGCGAAATCTAAAATATCACCTTCAGCAATACCAGACCGGCTAAAAGTTATTATTCCCTGACTTTGGTTATGAATTTCCGTCGGATATTCACGGGGTAGTCGCCACAAACTCCTTCCATCAGGAAAGAACTGATTAGACATATAAAATTTAAGGCCTTTCCTGTGTGAATCAACCCAGGCCGGTGGCTTATAACCTGTATATTCCATAATCGTTTGAATGGAATCCAGAATGTAACCCTGATGAAAATCTACCTGATGGCGCTCCTGTCCTGAAACAGGATCAAGCTTATATTCCCAATACCCATCGGTATGTTGTTTTGATATTACAAATTCCACTGCACGGCAGGCAAAATCCTTCAGTGCATCTTCCTTCGTGACAGAATAGATCCTCGCTAAAGTTTCCGCTGCAAGTAAACTGGCATTATAACAGCAATCCTTCATGAAGGGACTATAACTAAAACAAATTCCTTCCCCGAACTTCGTCACCGGTACATCATTGATGATAAATGGTCCGATGCGGATAAGCAATTCTTTTGCTCTATCATTCTTGCTCAACAAATAGTATGCATGCAAACCTTGTGCAATGAAGCCAGTTGCAACCACCGTTGGTGCATGAGGAGGCAAATATTTCTCCGGACTTGCCCATCCAAAATTATATCCCCAGCAGGGACCACTGAAGTCCTTAGAAGCATTCTCCTGTAACCAGTTAAAAAGAAAACCTATTTGATTTGAATAGTCCTGTTCAGGAAATAATTTTTGTAATCTGACATAGGCCTGCAACAACAGTCCCATTCCTTTGGGATTATATTCCTTTTTTATGCCAAGAAATGGTCGGATGTTAAACGGATTTCGCTTTTGTATCTGCGTGGCAATTGCAGCCGGCCATTTCCCAAAAGAATTAAAAGGAAAAGGAGAGGTGAGCGTATCATACGGATCATAACCTTTGAATTCCTCTGCTTCAATATATTCCCGCAACCGATGGAGAGAGCCTTCTATATCTGCATCAGAAATGGTAGGCTTGTTCTTCATGAATAATCCGGGAACCGGGTTTAAAGTGTCTTTAGGTATATTCTTCACAGACCACTGCTCAACAAATCAATTTTCTGAGGAAAAGATTGTTTAGCAGATTAAAATTATTACATCCTTATCATTGAGCCCTTGAGAGCAATTGACTCCAGTACTTTAAATGTCGCGAGTGTGGAATTATAAATCTCTTCGAATGAAATGGGGGTCGCGGTATTGTTCCGGATAGCCTCAAGGAAGAGCTTTACCTCCTGCTTATGCCCCTTGTCCTGATTGCCACTCTTTTTAATAAGCGTATTGCCATACAAAGACAAGGACTTAAAATCTTCCATAACGGCTATCATTCCTGCTCCAAATACTTCCAACTTTTCTTTGGGGAGATTTTTATTACCATTAGAGAAGTAAGAGATCTGCGCAATACTTCCATTGGCATAATGAAGAGTAATAGCTACAGTGTCTTGCAGATTGGAAGCATCGTCCATTGCAACCGCATTCAACGATGTAATTTCAGAGCCTGTCAGGTAAGTGCACAAATCAATGAAGTGGCATACCTCACCTATAATTCTCCCACCACCAATTTTATTATCCTGCACCCAATGTCCTTTCGGAATGGCACCTGCATTGATCCGATAATGAATTGAAAGAGGAATATTAGCGGAAATGTTTTTCTTCAACTCTTGTATCAAGGGTGCAAAGCGACGATTGAAACCAACCATTAATCGTGCACCTGACTTTTCGTAAGCTAACTTTATTTCAGTCAACTCTTCCGGATGAAGACATAATGGTTTTTCGACGAAAACATTTTTTCCAGACTTCAAAGCATTCAACACATAAGCTGCATGTGAATCATGCCGTGTGGCTATAAAGACCGTATTGATGCGTGCATCTTTGAAGATGTCACCGGCATCACCTGAACAGGTATCGAAGCCAAATTTATCAGCAATATTTCTGGCATTCTGAGGGCGAGAGGTGACTACTGTCACAAAATTACCAAGATCCTTCATGGCCGGTAAGAGAAAATTTTGTCCGAATCCTCCGGCTCCAATCAGTCCTATTGTCGGTTCTGAAGGTGAATATGTTTTATTCCCTAAATGAATGACAGATTCAATTTTTCTTTCTGTATCATACCTGAGAGCTATTCCGGCAAAAGCTTCATGCTTATCAAGGACTAATTGATAAGCATTTTGCGCATCACGAAAAGGAAAAATATGTGTAAGAAGTTTTTCAGGATTTACTTTTTTTGTCCTTAACAGTTCAACAAAAGCTTGCATATTCCTGTTCTCTGTCCAGCGGACATAAGCATAAGGATAATCAATGCCTTGTTCTTCGTATTCCGGGTCATACCGTCCGGGACCATAGGACGATGACATTCTCAGCTCAAGTTCTTTTTTGAAATAATGCTCTCTTTTAAATCCTGTCGGAACAGCCCCAACGACAACAACTTTTCCTTTTTTTCTTGCCAGTCTGCCGGCAAGATCAATAGGATCCAAAGAATCAGTTCCGGCAGTGATAATAACCGCATCGCAACCAAAGCCATTTGTATTCTCAAGAATTATCTTTTCGAGATCCTCACGCTGACGCAAGAGTGCTAAATCACAACCATTCGATTGAGCCAGAGTAACCATGTTCTAATCCATATCTATTCCAATGGCTTTAACTCCGGCGGCCTGCAGCATCTGCAAAGTGAGCTGTCCAATCAATCCAAGCCCAATCACTGCGCAATTTTCACCAAGACGAACATCTGACTGACGAATACCCTGTAATGCGATAGCTCCAAGCGTGGCAAAAGTCGCATGTTCCATTGGAATTGTTGAGTCGATCAGGACACAAAGATTAACGGGAACTGAAACAACTTCAGCATGATTCGCGCTACCCCCTCCGCAAGCGACAAGATCACCTGCTTTAAATTCTTTTACGTCAGATGCTACCGCGATTACCTCACCTGCACAACTGTAACCTAAAGGAGAAGGAGAGTTCAGTTTATTCATCACCAATCTGTAGGTATCGAGCAGACCAAATGTTCTTGCAGCTTCGATCACTTTTTTCACTTCATCTTTTCTGGCTCTTGCCTTACCAATAAATCCGAGTCGGGCATCCTTCACGGTTTTACCTTCCGTACCGGCACTTATCAGAGAAAAATGATTGCGTACCAACACACATCCTGAAGACAATGCAGGAAAAGGTACTTCGAGCACCTGCATAAATCCGTCTTTCAAATTCTGTGTGAGCTGTTCCATAATTTAATTACCTTCGTTCAGCACCGCTTCGAATGTAGAAGAAAGCCTTTGAACCATCTTCTCTTCTGTAAAATTATCTTCATACAATATTCTGCTCTTCCTGCCCATCGTTTCACGCATCTCCGGGTGATTCAGGAGAATTTCCAATTTAGCAGCAATGGCAGCAGGATTTTCCGCTTGTACAATAAATCCATTTTCTCCATCGTGAACCGATTCTACAATCGCCCCTCTGTCAGTTGAAATTATTGGCAGTCCTGCAGCCATCGCTTCTACTATAACCCAGGGATGACCTTCTGGTGCCCTTGGTGCAAAAACGAAAATATCAGCGGCAGACAAAAACTTCATTTTGTCCGCCCCTGAAGCGGGAGGGTGAAAACTTACAGGTAAATTCTTCTCTTCAACAATCTGCATACATAATCTACGTGTTTGCTCTGAACGCCAGTTGCCCACCACATCCAGATGAAAGTTATTTGAATACTTTTCTGAAAGCATTGATATAGCATAAATCACATCCTCTATCCCTTTTGAAGCCTGAAGGTTTCCGAGATAAAGGATACGAAGCTGAACATTCCTTTTTACTGAAAAGGTCAGATCATAGTTACCACCATTGGGAACAACAAAAATCCTGTTTTCGTCAAAAATATTGTAAAAAAGAGGTTTTAAATTCTTTCCAAGAACTATTACACCTTGACACAGACGAAGACTCCAGATAACAAATCCCCTAACGACAGAAGAAGTGTTGCTTAGCCAATTCTGAAAATTGCTTCCCCGAAGCTGCACCAGGACTTTTCTACCGCTGAGTCGGGCTATGGCAATAAAAAAAAAATCCTTCAGGTAGCCTACCGTACTTTGACTAATAGGAATGAGTACAAGTGAAGGTTTTTTGCTAAGGATAATTCGAAGCATTCGAAAATAAATCGCAAGATTGCGAAACATTTTTCCGATACTCCATTTTCCCAGTGTATTGAGTGACTTATTAGCTTTTGTATCCAGGTGTAACAGCTCATATTTCTCTTTCAGTGAAGAGTTCAATATAATCTGAGTCGCGATAGCAGGACCCATATAAGGTGGAGGAAGCTTTCCAAGGATCAGGATTTTCTTTTTTTTCATGCCGCATCATGAATCAGAGGAGTCTTCAAAACCGGTGCCGGCTGACTTACCACGCTATAAGCAGCCCTTTTCGACAACATCGCGAATGCGAATACTGGAAAGGTATAATTCATCAATGCCAGATATAATGTTGGCAAAGTACTCATCGAATAAAGCAGTGTCGCGGCGCAGGCACTGAGAATTATATAACGTTCCGGAGGGCGAAAACGATTCTGTTGAAAGAAAACGGAGATAATGAAAATTACATATAAGGCAGCTCCAAAAATACCGGAGAGAAAGACAATGCGGATATAATCATTATGCATACCTCCTCCAATCATTGTAGGTACTTGTTTAAAACCTGAAAATGATACTCCAAAGAAGCGGGCAAAAGCAGGCATTTTATACCAAATGTCGAAATATCTTTCCCATCGCTGAACACGACCATTAAATGCAAATTCAACATCCTTATCACCACTCATCACGGCAAACTCCTTCTCGATGAGTGGCCGGATCTGTCCTTCATAAATCTGTCTCGCAAAAAATGGGAGTATGACTAAGCCGACAAAAACCAACACAAGGACTCCTTTAATATTTTTTGAATTAAAGAAAGTAAATAGCAGGAGAATAATAAGAAATACAGACCAGGTAGAGACATGTCGGATATTAATAATGCCATATAGACAAAGCAGAAAAATGAGAAGCAGCTTCCCGGTCGGGATCTTCACTTTCTTTTTTTCGCTAAAAACTTTATCAAGATAGAAATAAGAATAGATTAGAAATGTCCCGATAAAATATACCGCATAACTCATACTGTCACCATATTCACCCCGCAGACGTGTACCTCCACCCCTTCCTTCAGAAACGTGATGCGGATCCAATGGGTGAACAAATGTTTCAAAAGCCAGCATGCCAAATGGATACAGGCATGAGTATAAAAAAGTTTGCAAAATAAAATGGAGATCTTCCTTCCTTTGAATAAAATGACGTGCATAAAAAAACAACATAACAGGAGTTATGTATTTTATCGAATCACCAAAATTATCAAGAGTTAATCTTGTGATAAGCATGACCACACAATTGATCACAATAACAATCCCCCATACCCTCATAAATTCATCGGAAGAATTCGAAAGCGGCTTTTTCAATTTTCCCGACTGCAAACTGGCAATGATAAGAACCGGAGTGAGGACACCTACGATATAGAGTGGAGAAAGAAAAGAAGAAATTTCTTTGATGAAATAAAAATTGTCCACGAGAGGACGTATCAAAATAAAGAATGGAAACCACTTACGGGTCCAATCCAGATTCTTCCAGTACTTCTTCCAATCTGAAAATGACATTGTATTCCTATTCTATTATTGCTTTCTTAATGGGGTAAGCTTTGAAGTATTGCTTTTACAAAACCTGAGGCACTTTGTTGAACTGAGGCTTCTTTCTCAATGAAACTCCTTGCCATTTGCCCTATCAACTTTGATTCTATCGGGTGATCCAGAATCCAGCTGATCTTATTTATGACCTCAGCTTCCCTTTTGAAATCGATGATGAAACCTGTTTCACCTTCAGTAATTAGATCAATACTTGCACCTGCATTTGGCGAACAGATACATGGCAATCCTGCTGCCATGGCCTCATTAAGAACCAATCCCCAGATATCGAAATCCGTCTGAAACAAGAAGCAATTACTTTTGGCCAAATATGCCGGGAGTTCGGCCTTTTGCCTGAATCCATGAAAATGCACAAATTCGGACAAACTATTTGTTTTTACGAACTTTTCCAGATTTGGTTTATCCTCACCGTCACCAATTATATCCAATACAAAGTTACGCCTTTCCATGCTTAATTTTCTGATAATCTCCAGCAGGCGGATTACATTTTTTCTGGGTGAGAGGTATCCAACATAGGTAAGATGGGCAACCGCCTCTGGTGCTAATACCGTTCTGATGGCATTTGTTTCAATGGTAAAAAAGCTTGTATCAACCGTATTGATAGCAATGTCGATTTTTTCTTGTGCGACACCAAGGCTTCTTATGTATTCTTTCGCAAGTGTCCCGTAAACAACAAAAGCACTTGCTCTAAAAGAAATTATTTTCCTTTGAATTCGACGGAAAAAGGAATCTGTCCTGCCTTTACGAATAATAGTACCGGACCAGATTATATAATTTACCTTATTAAAAAGAGAATACCACCAAAGCCGCGTTGTACCCATGGAAAATCCGCTGATGACCACACAATCCGGTTTCTCCAATTTCAACGCATTAATTAAGCCCTTATAAGTAAAGTATGTTTTTTCCAAATCCCCGAAATTATATTTAGAAGAGTCCAGGAATTCATAAGTGAATGAACATTCAGCGAGATTTAATTTATACTTTCTTCTGGAGTAACTTTCTGAACCGAATATTACTTTCATCTCTATACCTCTGCGAAGCAACTGAGAATGAATCTCATTGAAAAGAGGAATCCTGTAGGGATTAGGAACATTCGTAACGATGACAACCTTTTTAATGGCCATGGGAATTATTCATCCACCTGTTAAACCAGGTCATTAGAAAATATATTGTCCATAAGGTATTACTTACCTGAGTATCTCCGGCTCTTAATCGATCAGCCTGCTTCTTTAATCCGGCATAATGAAACTGCGGATTGTCCTTACAAAAATTCAAGAGATTCGTTTCAATATAATCCTGCATCAATTCCCCCGCCCATTCCTTTAGCGGAACACAGAAACCCATTTTTTTTCGATACAATATTTCCGCAGGAAGGATCTTGTCCAGACTTTTTTTTAGAATATATTTTGGTTCAGAGCCCATTGTTTTCCAAGAACTATCCACCGACAAAGCCAAATTCACAAAGTCTGTATCTAAAAATGGACTTCGGATTTCTATGGAGTGAGCCATTCCAAGACGATCCATTCTGTGCAGATAATAATTCGGAATATTGAATTTAAATCCGAGGTAACACATCCAGTCCGCATCTGAAAAATTTCTATTTCCTTTAGGAATAGCATCAAATTGAACTTTGAATTGTTCAATTACACTATAAGAATCAAAGTCCTTACACTCCTCATTAAATGCTTCACTAAGAAATTTTCTCTTAATATTTTCCTTAAAACTTCTCGCTCCTCCCCAAAAGAATTCCTGATCTGAAGCGGCACGTTGTAATATTTCAGATCCCGGAGACATTTCATTCCATTGTCCAAATCCAGCCGCTATCATTCGTCTTGCGAACCTAGGGAGTTTCAAATATTTACGATATCCAGGATACAACCGGATGTAACGCTGCCAACTGCGATATCCTGCAAAGAGTTCGTCACTTCCGTCGCCGGTCAAAACAACGATGGTCCCATTCTCACGTGCTTTTTGAGAAAGAAAATATAATGGAATACATGTCGCATCAGCAAGAGGTTCGTCAAATATATCGACAACGGCAGGAAGAAAATCAATAATATCTGTTGGTTTAACAATACGTTCATGATGATCAGTTCCAAATCGTTTTGCCACCTGTGCGGCAAAACGTAATTCATCGTAATCAGGCTGACCTTCAAAACCGATTGAATATGTTTTTACGGGGTAGGAAGAACTTTTCGACATGAGTGCTACGATTGCACTTGAATCTACTCCTCCACTCAGGAAAGCGCCAACGGGTACATCGCTAACCATGCGGTAATCAACAGCGGATCCTAAAGCATGAAGTATTTTCTCTTTCAATTCTACTTCTGAATTCCCGGAAAGATCCGTGTATGTTACCTCCCAATATTGTTTGTATTCCTTTATCCCTCCTTTATTTACTATCATGTAATGAGCAGGATGCATCTTGCTGATGTTACGAAACATCGTCAATGGAGGAGACAATAAATTATAGGTAAGGAAATGATAAAGAGATTCCGGGTCAGTTTCCCGTTTTACCCAAGGCAGTTCCAGCAAAGCCTTTATCTCAGAAGAAAACGCAAAGACGCCATGTTGAGATGTAAAATAAAAAGGTTTTTTTCCTGCTCTGTCGCGCGCAATAAACAACTCCTCTTTAGTTTGGTCCCATATGGCAAAAGCGAACATTCCGTTCAGGTATTTCAGACAATCAATTCCAAACTTCTCATAAAGTAATAATAACACTTCTGTATCACTGGAAGAATGTAAATTGCGATCAGAAAAAAAACGATCCTTTAGTTCTTTGAAATTATAAATTTCTCCATTGAAAACAATGACATTTCCCTTCTCCGAAATCATTGGTTGATGACCTGAAGCTGAAAGATCAAGGATACTTAACCTGCGATGACCTAAAAATATTTTTCCAGTGCTGTCTGACCATTGGCCGGTATCATCAGGCCCACGGTGCGCGAGACGACGATTCATTGCATCAATATGTTGAGAGGCCTGTTCCACAGGACTTTCATGCAATGAAAGAAAACCGTTAATTCCGCACATCGCTTTTTATATTCATCAGCGAATCAGATCATGAATTGTCTGATTCCATTCCTTTCTAAAATAATTCAAATCGAATTGTTCAGCAAATTTTTTTCCGTTTTCTGAATACCATATTGAACGGTGAAGAACATCCTCCACCGCTGCCCTCAGTTCATTGCCATCGGTGACTATACGCTGTCCTGCTCCATTAAGTAATTCTTTCATCCCTCCTGCTCCACTACCAATAACAGGGGTGCCACACAGCAATGCTTCATGGGCAATCCGATTCCAACCCTCTGTCATCCTTGACATCGTAATGACCAGATCACAGGCATGAAGCATGATAATATATTCCTGACGAGTTAGATGAAGGTATTGTACGGGAATATCGGTGGCTTGGTTTTGTGAACCTGACATTAAGAGATGAAAACCTGCATCCTTCAGAGCGTTGTAGACCTCATAAACACCTTTTTGCCTGTTTGCGTTTCCGGCATAGATCAAAGGCTTTCCTGCTGGGATATTATGCTCTCTGATAAAATTGAGAATACTTTGTTCTGAAACTTTATAATCAGCGGGATCAAATGCATTGTAAATTACTTTTACGTTCTTACAACCCAACTTTTCAAGATAATCTCTCCAGTAACTGGAAACAGTAACTATCAGATCCAGTTTTTTCAATCGTCTTTTTAATCGACTAAAATACCAGATATGTTTCAGCGACGATTTACCCAGCATATCATCAATATGATGAATCATTCCAATACATGGTATTTTTCCCCTCCGTGGACCAAATACAATTGGATATGGCTCTTTGATCAGGACATCTGCCTCAGGAGAATCCGATTTCATGCGATACCAGTATTTCAATAAGGACTCACCCTTTCTTAGTATGGCAGTATCCGAAACGTCGAGCTGAAAATCTGATTTAATCACGCCGGCAGCTTGTACATCATAAGCATTTCCTCCATTCGCGTCAGGCGATAGTTTTCCGGAGCGGATCGAATCGGCTACAACAGTTGAGCGGGTTTGCCAGAGAACGTTCTTCATGCTAATAAGCTACTGGCCAAGGGATAGAAATGAGGCAGGTAAGTGCGGTTATAATCTTTCTGCTTATGCTGAAAATTAAAATAATTCTGTAAAGCAGGAGAAATAGTATCTGTTCGGAAAGGAACATGGATCTCAAATTTGTTAAACCTGTTCTGTAGTCTGAAATACTTTTTCCCTAAAAGAGAAGCAGGAAATGCAGGTAATAAAATGCCATGACGAAGACATGAGAGTGAGTCAGAATGAAGCAAAGCTATGTTTCTGGCAATCTTATCTGAATACCCTTCCGGCATATATAATCCACGAACCTTAAGGATAGAATCAAGAACATCTGGAAAAATCCGAATAAATTCAATGAACCATTCTCTGATTTTATTCACGCTGTCACCGGAATTAAACCAGTTTTTTCTCAATTCAAGCAATTGTGAAACCGTTTTCTTCAATTCGACAGCATCAACACCAAGAAAGTCTAGATCAAAGTTGAGCGCTTTACCGTGCAACAACAGACTACGCACCTGCAATATGCCATACTCTTTCTGCAACATGATATTCGTGTACATCTTGACCATATACTCAAGAGCAATTTGTGTTCTGATGGAGGACAACTCTACCTCACTACCTTTTTCCTCCCGCTTAATGTCATTTCCGAACAACAATGTGAAATTGTGAAAAAAAGAAAAACGGGATGACTCATGAAAATACTTTGCAGAACAACCATAAAGCTTGTGGATGAACAGATACTTTTCTTCATCCGATAAATATTGATGTATGTTAAAGTCACAACGAAAATTATTCCTGAATACCAGCACCAGGTCAAGGTCTGAAATCCCGGGAGAACTGATTCCCCCAATCTGATAAATAGCCTCGACGCCGTCAACCACAGCCAATTTACTAAGCACATTGCCGAGAATCCTGTGGTATGCCGATTCTTCAATCGCTGAGGGTATGTCTATACAATAATAGCCCATAAGAAGAATCAAATCCGATGATTCAGGTAATTTAATTTAATTAATTATCCGGATGAACGCATCCCCTGATCTTTCACCCATACCGGTACACAATTTTAAGCCGAACTCCGTTTAATCAGGATGATTTACTTATTGAGAAACCGGATACGAATAATCCCGGCCGGTCCGGTATCGAGGACATCGTAGTGATAACGTTCCCTGAATTCCTGCAAGTAAGATAGTACTTCGACACCTTTTCCCCTGTTCAGGATATCGTGACAAAACACAATACCATCCTTGGAAATATATGGCTCCACGACCTTGAATTCTGCCAATGCTGATCCCTTTCTTGAGTCGATAAAAACCATATCAACTTTCTTATTTGAAAAATCTTTTTTCAGAAGAACTCTCAGCGTATCAACCGGTCCTTTGTAATTTTCAAGCTCATCATATGCAGGATTGGTGGTCTCATCCCTCATTACACTTAAACCGAGTAAGGCATGGAAAGTTGGAACATCTTTGTACTTACGAAGAATATTTTCATGATGCTCCTGAAATATTTCAAGGGTATAAAAATGACATGCGGGAAACTTCTCCTGAAGATAATTAAATACATGTATTGCCGAAATACCCTTCCCCGTACCAATTTCAATATATGAAGATGGCCGCACCTCGTCAATAGCAATCTGTATAACCTGATAATCAAGTGCTGTTACAGCTCCCGCATTGTCAAAGTGATCTCCTCGGAGAGCGCGATAATACTTTTTTAAACGCTTTTTAACTTTTTTCTTTACAAAAAGATATGCGGAAGTTGACATTCTGATTTACGGCTTCAGGGAGAATTAACGAAACAAATTGACTTCAACCTGATTTGCCAATTCAGCCATCCTTCGGTAGAAATCATCATTGAGCTTGCTTAAGAACATCGCTGGAATGCGTGGCCCTTTTTTCTTCCTATATTTCATCCAAATATAACCGATTTTCCTGAATTTTTGCAATTCACTTTGATTCTCAATCTCAGGCCATTCTGCTCTCATTTGAGAAACCTCATCCATAATACTCCATGTACTTTGATTAAAGTCAGCAGCGGCAGCTGTAAAACTGAACTTTTTAAAAATTCCTCGTTGGTCTCTGGCTTGAATGTATAATGTTGGCAACATCATGAACTCGCTTAATATACTCTTCAATTGATATATTGTCCTTGGACGATTGCCCACCTGAGCTACTTTTCTGATCCGGCGACAAAGGGTTTTAACCGGACCATAATAATCTGCTTTACTTTTGATACTTACTTCCAATTCCAGGCCGGTTGAAGGTATTAATAACTTCGAATACGCAAGCACCTCTAAAGGTAAAAAGTTTAATGGATAATCCTTCAGATCACATTCTGCCAGTACAAACCATCCATGATGCTGTAAAGGGTCAATCTGATGCATAATTCTTCTGGATTCGTGGGTGACCTTAGCTAATTTTATAAGCCGGTCCTTATCTTTGAATACCTCATCCCTGATGATTATCAATCCGTCAAAATCACTATAATTTATCATTTCATTCGTAGCTATACTACCATGTACGATGGCTGCAACTAAATCACTCTCTACAGATTTCAACAATTCCATAATGGATTTGACATGCAAATTATTCCCGTCATATATCGGAATATACAGATGCTGCCTGTGTTCAGCATTTGCCGATAAGTCCCTTTGTCTGAATGTCGCCATTATTTTGGATGCATTCTTCTCTAAGATAAAATTTGGAAATAAAACAGAAATCAGGCCATCGCTTATATTCAGCCATCCTCCATCAAAATATTTTCCCAGAAGTGTCTGAAATTTTATCATTTGCATTATTGAAATGAGAATAGAAAAATCAATTCCCCCTGAAAACGGATCGGGAGAACATTATTTTTACATTAATCCTATCCCCGATAGAGAGTAGCCAGACAAACTTATATGCTTCGCTAATTGAAAAGTTACGCCCGGCAGACATAATACCCAAGAAATAATCATGCAAACTGAAACCCTGAAGCATACTCTGAAGTTCAATCAAAGTTCAAGTCTATAATGATGAAATCAGAAGACCATAAAATAACCTCCAGCATTGTTTCTCCGGAACAAGCGAAAAATCGTCAGGATCTGGTGGATTTCTTTAAAAACAATCCATTACCTGAGGAAGAGCTTATGCGAAATCTTGGGCTTTTTCTAAATCCCGCTGACCTGAGGAAATTTCTGTTCATCAATGATCTGTATCAGCGTAATAAAAATGTACATGGCGTAATCATGGAGTTTGGAGTTCGTTGGGGACAAAATCTGGCATTGTTCCAATCGTTGCGTTCAATATATGAGCCTTACAATTATAGCCGTCGCATTGTTGGCTTTGACACTTGGGAAGGGTTTCCATCTGTCCATGAAAAAGATGGCAAAAGCTCGAGTGTACAGCATGGTGGATATTCAGTGACTAAAAACTACGAAGATTACCTGGAAAAACTGCTGGCTGCACAGGAAAAAGAGAGTCCGCTGGGTCACATGAAAAAATTTGAATTGATAAAAGGTGATGCCTCAACAGAGCTGGAAAAATATTTGAAGTCACACCCCGAAACTATTATATCACTCGCCTACTTTGATTTTGACATTTACGAACCGACAAAAAATTGCCTTGAATTAATCAAACCTCACCTCACCAAAGGAAGTGTACTGGCATTCGATGAACTGAATCAACCGCTCTTTCCCGGTGAAACAATTGCTTTGAGAGAAGTTTTTGGGTTGGATCGGTATAGTATTCAAAGGAGTCCATACAGCCACTATCAGTCATTCATCATTATAGACTGACCTAAAATGCTCTGATTCCAAATCAAGATGCAGAAGATAAATTTTCAGGAAAATGAACCTGCGATTGTATTAATATAGTTAAGAGGGTCAGCTTTTATTTAATAAATCCCTTTATAAACCGGATAAATTCACCTGCCCGTTTCTCAAAAGTTAAATTTTGAACATCCTGAAATGCTTGTTCAGCCAGTCGTTTCGCTAAAGCCTTATCGCTGACGAGTTTTTCAATTCCTTGTACCAGTGATTCTACATTATCGGGCTGAACGAACAACACATTCCTTTCGTTCAAAACATCACGGGTTGCGGGAAAATCAGGAGTTACAACCGGGTTATGTGTGGACAGGTACTCATTAATTTTCTGTGGGTAATTAAATTCCACCAAATGATCTTTTGAGGTGTAATACGAAACAAGCACATCCGCGGCCAATTGATAATCACGAATTTTTCTTGAATCTTCAAAAAAACCGGTAAGTATAACGTTATACATACCCTTTTCTTTACAATAATTCTCAATTGAATCTACAACACTTTTTCTTCCTCCGGTAAACAAAAAACGAAAAGACGAAAGTTTGTTTGCAGCTTCAAGAAGATAGACAACTTCGCTTACTTCAAGGCCAAGCTTTCCTGTGTATACCACAAGTGGCAGGTCAAGCGAGTAGCCGATTCTACGTCTTGCTTCCGCCTTATCCGGATCATTCTTATACACAGGAACGGGTGCAAGTGATAATAGAAATTTTTCATTTGACACCGGAACGATTGTACGAATTGCTTCACGGGTTGTGGTTACGCCTGCAAGAATTCCATCTGATTCACGGACAACAAATTTATAGATCGAACTATTTTTTACCTCAGCGGCCATAAAAAACACTTTCCACGAACATACAGCCCCAAATATTTTTCTAAGTACCAATGCAGGGAGTAAAGATTTCGCGTCGCGTGAAATAAAAACCAGTTGTCGTCTTTTAATAATATTTTCAAACCAGGCTCTGAAAGTACTGCATGTAAATCCGATGAGCATTGCTACAGACCGAAACCATTTTCCTGAGTGCTCTCTAAGAGGAGTTGCCAACATTCTTGTACTCACCGTATTTTCGAGACCATAATATGCCGGAATATCCTTTCGTTGGATATTATCCCTAATATAGGTATAAGGATAAACAATGGTAACCTTTTCCTGATGACCTGCCAGACCATCACACAGACGCATATCGAAAATACGATTGGTCGTCGGTCTTAACAGACAGTATGGTGAAAAAACAATAATATCTAAAGGCCGCTTTTGACTACTCAATGAATTAACTATTATGCTTGTTAAGTAAAGGATATTCCTTTTATTTCTCCGAAAATTCTGATTCTAGAATTGCCATGATGAATTGATTTCTGAATGAATCATTTTTGTAGACATCATCCCTCAATTCTCCTTCCTTCCTGAAACCACAGGCTTCATAGATACTTATTGCCGGGGCATTATCAATACGAACTTTAAGGAAAACACGATGAAGTTTTAGCTCCTGAAATGCATATTTCAGAGTTTTAAAACATGCTTCTTTTCCATAACCTTTCCCTGCCTGATTCTGGTCAATAAGAATGGCGAATTCGGCCTGGAGATGAAGTTTGTTTATATTCTTCAGAAAAGTCAAGCCCAGCAAGTGAGCATCAACAAGATTTTCAATAGCGAATACCACTTGAGTATCGTTAAACCTGATATTCTTTTCATACCACTCTTCTTCCTGTTCAAGAGTGACAGAATAAGGATGTCCGGAAAAATGATCCTGTACAGCTTTCTGATTCCTCCACTGCCAGCTGATGGACGTATCTTCCTTCCTCATTTTACGCAATATAACCTTATCTTTCATGAATGGTTAAACGAGATCTTCTTTTGTCAAACGATAACGTTGAAGAATATTATTATACTTAATTGAAGCTTCAGGAAATTTCTTATCCCATGCTGATACTAAATAATCATACTTCACTCCATCATGAACTCTTTTCCCGATATAGAATTTTTCAGTCAGTTTCGAAAAATTATTTTTAAAAACAAGCAACGGATCATCAGGATTCTGGCTTACCCCGCCACCAAGATGGAGCTTCTTCATGCCATTCTGCTGACTCCATTTTATTCCATGATGTAATAGCAGGTTGCCTGCTGCAAGTTTCTTCCCTTCTGCTGTGGCTGCTGCAAGGAAGTAATGACCTATTTCCGCTCCACCTAAAAAGACTGCAGCACCTAAAATCCGATGATCATCTTTTGCAACAAAAAACATCCCCTTTTTTTGAACCAGTTCAGCAAGTCCAGCAAAAAAAGCATCGGAAAAAAAATACATAGGTGCAGCATGAACGAGTCTCATGTTTTCCAGGTACATCAATAGAAATTCTTTATAAGACTCTTCATTGAACCCTGCTATTATTGTCACCCCGAGTCTTTCAGCTTTCCGGATTTTATTCCGGTTTTGCGCGCTGTATTCATCCCAGATTTCCTCTTGTGTTTTTCTGAGATCCACATATACGTAATCACGTAATGGAACGATTTTCAAATCAGGATCTGATGAATTTAAACTATAGTTTCCGAGCAAAGGATGAAAGCGAATAAATTCACACACTACCATTTCCTCATGACAATAATTTCGAAATGAATCAATGGCATTTTTAATAAACCGTGAATCTGTGGAGGTGGATATTGGACCTGTGTAACCATAAACTGTTTCAATATCCTTAAAGCCTGTTTCAGTATCGCCTTCCTTTATAGTCCGCAGCAGAAATGGGTAAAAATAAAGTGATGAATTGTCCCAAAAGAGAAACAACCTAATCTGACCATCACCATTCAGCTCATACAAAAAATTGTAATCAAAACTAAAATTAATATCTCTTAACTCCGGAGGTAACTGGTCAAATACTTCATCCCAACGTGATCGCTGTTTACTGTCAAGAACTTCTACGCTTTCAGCAGGGGCTTTCATAATTCATTCAGAAATTCTTATGTATTCGCACAAACTCGCGTATCTTCCCGCACACCGTTAATACCTGACTTCTGGTGAGCTCCGGGAAACTCGGCAATAAAAGACACTGATGGTTTAGCTGCAAGGCAACCGATGTATCACACTTAATCTGTTTCAAATGCTCATGCGCGTTTATTGGATAGAACATCGGACGCGTTTCAATATTATTCTCAAACAAAAACAACTCTAACATCCTTTTTTTATTCAGATCGAAATTTTTAAAACGAACTCCGAACATCCATTGAGCATGCTCTGTTCCACTTTCTGCAGTCTGAAAAGCTATTTCTTCAGTATCATCCAACTCCTTTCGATACATTTCAAACACCTCTGCTTTTCTTTCTCTGATCTCAGATTGAATAAGCAACTGACCATAAAGCAAGGCAGCCTGGATATTAGACATTCTGTAATTGTATCCTAATTTATCATGAATATACCGGATACTTGATTGTCCCTGACCTCTGACAGAATTAAGATATTCAAACAAGTCATCATCCTGAGTAAAAACCGCCCCTCCTTCTCCACAGGTTATTGTTTTATTTCCAAAGAATGAAGCGGAGCTCATTATTGATTTCGTTCCGGAAAAACTTGCTTCATGTTTACCGAATATTCCTTCGCAATTATCTTCAACAATGAGGAGATCCGGATGGAGACGCTGAAGAACAGGTATGTTGATAATATTACCCAGATTATGAACTGCAAGAAGTGCAGTGTCGTTTCCGTGATTCTTTATTTTGGCAGTATCTATATTCCAGCTGTCAAGATTGGCATCAATCGGGATCAATTCGAAACCCTCAGAAAAAAGAAAACTATTCCAAGCTGCGACATAAACATTATTTGGAACAAGTATTTTCTTTATATTAGGATACTTAAACTTCAAACCGAGTGCAAGCATATGAGTCGCACAGGTTCCATTATTAATTAGAATAACATACTTGCTTGCAAAAGTCTCCTTCAGTAAATCCTTAGCCTTATCAATATAAACACCCTGCGATGATATCCAGGTGGAATCCAGTGCATCGTGGGCATATTTCAGGCATTCCTTTGGAAGATAAGGTTGATAAATAGGAAGCATTAAAGCTGATTTTTACCGTTTTTGGGACATTTTGAATACCCTTTTTACTTAAAAACGGGAGAAAAGTTACCCGAAACAAGTAAGGCAGCACTTTTCACCGGTTTTTTACAGCTGCTCCACCCTTAGTGTAAAATTGGAGACCGGTTATCCCTTTGCCTTTAATAAGATCTGAAAATGCGGCATTTTTATGTACGTCATCAGAAAGCAAAAGCCCACCGGGCCTGAGAGAATCGTACACTGTTTCAAACTCAAACATCATATTCCCGTAACTATGATCACTGTCGTGAAAGAAGATGTCAATGGTATTTAATTGTGACATTAATCGTGGTAACAATTCCTGACTGGACCCCAGTTGCAGCTCCCACCGTTTGCGCAGAATATCAGGAACGACCCATCCTGAACTTTGCTTTATATTCATAGGGTTATAACTTTTCAAATCCTGATTTGGCAAATCAATAGAGTACAGCTTTCCGGTACCGTTTTTATGCAAGGCATTTAGAATTGTCCATGATGACACACCATGAGCCACACCCGTTTCTACCATCACTTCCGGCTTAGCGCAACGCACGATGAAATAAAGAAACTTTCC
>CAYHFJ010000021.1:0-32270 GCA_964355885.1 uncultured Flavobacteriales bacterium | reverse complement strand
AAGCCGCCTTAGTAAGCGACTTTTTTTGCAAGATGAATTATAATTTTATTTCCCGTTAATGGCTATTTTCTTTTGGAGTTCCATTACACTGGCTTTGAATTTTTTATCAGTTTCAATGAGATTATTTACGGTGCGACAGGCATGTAGAACTGTCGCATGATCCTTACCACCACAATGGGCACCAATACTGCTCAAAGATGATTTAGTCAGACTCTTGGCGAAGTACATAGCTATCTGGCGTGCCTGAACCACTTGTCTCTTGCGGGTTTTTGATTTTAACATCTCTATTGGAAGCTCGAAATAATCACAAACTACCTTCTGAATATAGTCAATAGAAACCTCGTGAGTAGTGTTTTTAACAAACTTGTCAATCATCTGCTTGGCAAGTTCCAGTGTTACAGCCTTTTTATTGAGTGATGCTTGTGCAAGAATTGAGATCAATGCTCCTTCAAGTTCGCGGACGTTTGAAGTGATTGAATAGGCAATGTATTCAACAATTTCTTTAGGAAGTTCAATTCCATCGAGATACATTTTCTTATTCAAAATAGCAATTCTGGTTTCCAGATCCGGCATTTGCAAATCAGCTGCAAGTCCCCACTTAAAGCGACTTAATAAGCGCTGCTCCATACCTTGCAGGTCTACAGGTGCTTTATCTGAAGTCAAGATAAGTTGTTTACCGGTCTGGTGCAGGTGATTGAATACATGGAAGAATACATCTTGTGTTTTTTCTTTCCCTGCAAAAAATTGGATATCATCAATGATAAGAACATCAATCATTTGGTAAAAGTGAACAAAATCATTTTGCTCATTATTCTTCACCGAGTCAATGAATTGATGTGTGAATTTTTCTGAAGAAACATACAAAACAGTTTTTCCGGGATGGTGATTTTTGATTTCTATACCTATGGCGTGCGCCAGGTGTGTTTTGCCCATTCCAACACCTCCATATAATAAGAGAGGGTTAAAGGAAGTTCCACCAGGTTTATTTGATACAGCATAGCCTGCGGATCGTGCTAAGCGATTGCAATCTCCTTCGATGAAATTTTCGAAAGTGTAATTTGGGTTCAGTTGTGATTCAACATTTACCTTTTTCAATCCCGGAATAATAAATGGATTGCGGATGGTATTGTTCCCTGAGGTCATTGGGACGTTTACAGGGTTGTTTCTTAAGTCCCCATGTCCACGTGTTGGAATTTTAACAGTGTATGGTTTAGAGTCTATCTGGGCTTGTTCCATGACAATACTGTACTCAAGTCTGCCTTCATTCCCCAATTGCTGGCGGATTGTTTTGCGTAAAAGTGTGATATAGTGCTCTTCAAGCCATTCATAAAAAAACTGACTAGGGACTTCAATAGTTAAGACTTTTTCGTCCAGTTTGATCGGTTTGATTGGTTCGAACCAAGTTTTAAAACTCTGAGCACTTACGTTGTCGCCGATTATCTGCAGACATTTGTTCCATACACTCTCGTAAGTCTTCTCCATAATTGTTTCCAAGAAAAATGTGTTTAGGTATTGATGTGGTGTGTTTCGTTTTTCTAATTTTGCTTCCCTCTTTAAATCTCAGTTTTCAGATTCTACTGCCGCTCTTAAATTTCGCTAACAAATATTCTTCAAAAAAAAGTAAAAAAAAAATTATACTGCTCTTGTTTTTTCACTAATTTTTACAGAACATCCCAGCACCTCTTTTTTCCGACTGCGAACATCGAAATAATAATCGACACGACCAAGTCGAATTCCTGCCCATCCAACTTGTGCAACTAAAACTTCTTTGTTCAATTTATTTTTGTATCTAACAGGTTCATCAAGAAAAGTGTGTGTGTGACCACCAATAATGAGGTCAATATACAAACTTTCCTGAGCAAGAACTTCATCTGAGATTTTTTTCTCAGAATATTTGTAGCCCAGATGTGACAGACAAATTACAAGATCGCACTTCAAGTTATTCTTTAACACAAAAGCTGTATCATTCGCCATTTGAAGAGGATTACGATAGACTGTGTTTCCATAAAGCCTCCTGTCGACCAGTCCGTCAAGTTCAATTCCGACGCCAATAACTCCTATTGTAAGTCCTCCTTTGTGAAAGATCTTATATGGAAGCACCTTGCTTTCCAGAGGCGTGTCCGTGAAATCGTAGTTAAGGTTTATAAATGGAAAGGTGGCATGTGGTAACTGCTTATCCAATGCTTCGATTCCATTGTCGAAATCATGATTGCCGATTGTAGCGGCATCATATCCCATCTCACTCATCAGTTTGAATTCCAATTCCCCGCCATACAGATTAAAATAGGGCGTACCTTGAAATATGTCTCCTGCATCCAGAAGCAGCACATTGGGTTCTGCCGCCCTGATCTTCTTGATCAATGCTGCTCTTCGGGCTACACCGGCCATGCCGGGATACTTGGGGTCATTCTTAGGGAAGGGGTCAATTCGACTGTGTACATCGTTCGTGTGCAAGATTGTCAGCTTGACGAGTTCATGCCGGGCTAATAAGTCCAGAGGGAAAGATGCAAAACCGACTAAGGCAGCACTTCCGATCATTGTACGAATAAAGTCTCTCCTGCTATTCATTCCGGATTCTTCCATCCAGGTTGACATGAACTATTTCTTCTGTCTTCCCTTGTATATATAAATGTTGTATGATGGCATCTCTTACTTTTAGTGAAGTAGATTCCCTGTTTAACGCTCCTGATAGAAATGAAAAATTATCGCCACCGTTTGCCAGATAATCAGAGGTAACCACCTTGTAGGTTTTTGTAGAATCAAAAGGTAAGGAACCAATTGTAATGTTGAAGGCTTCTTTATCTCTGATCACAAAACGAAGCCCGCTAACAGGCGAACCTCCTTTTGATGCCATGAAGTTAACTAATTTTTTTACAATTCCACCATCCAAGGTTAAAATAACTAATTCATTTTCGAAAGGCATTAATTCGTATACATCACGTTTGCTTATATTTCCTTTCGGCAAAGATTTTCTTAATCCTCCATTGTTAAAAAATGCAAAGTCCGCTGTATGCCCATCCTTTGGCTGATATTCTCGTAACACCCTCTGAAAACATAAATCTGAAACAAAATTTCCAAGCAGACTCTCAGGGATTCCTTTTTCCATAACTTGCGCACTTTGCGCTAATGTCATTCCTAAATCAGCTTCCATTTTTTCAGAAAAAGGTCGGATCTTATCAGCGATTAGTGAATCTTCCGGAAAGGAACTTGTGTCAGAGAGTATGTATCCGGATGTTTCTATCTTTGAGAACTGCTTCGTTTCAGAGCAGGATAGAAATATTAGAAGAAGAAAAGTACTTAGTATTCTGCCTGACATTGTCATTTGGATATAATTGTGTAATCTTCAGCAATATTAAATATTTTATTGGTTTTATCAGTGCCTGATAGTATAAAATGACAGCTTATGTTTATTAGTGAAGTGCAGCTAAGGGTCCGCTACGCGGAGACAGATCAGATGGGTTTTGTTTACTATGGTAATTATGCGACTTATTTTGAAGTAGCCAGGGTTGAAGCTTTACGTGCATTAGGTTTCAGCTATAAGAAATTGGAAGGTAGCGGCGTGTTCTTACCCGTGATGAATTATTCCATTGATTACCTGAAACCGGCTTACTATGATGATTTACTTACTATCAAAACTATTATTCCTGCTCTTCCTGCCGCGAGAATTCGATTTGATTACGAAACTTTTAATGAAAAGGATGTCCTTATTAATAAAGCAAGTACTACCCTTGTATTTATTAAGAAAAGTACTAATCGCCCTTGCCAGGCACCGGATGATTTTCTGACTATGATCACGAAATATTTCTGATCTGATTATAAACTTACCATCAAATACTTATAAAGTGCTGTCATTGCTTCAATATCTTTTTTGCTGACTTTTTCCTCGGGAGAGTGTACGTTTTGTTCCCCTGCTCCTATAAAACACCAGTCAATAGGATAGGCTTGTTTTTGTATTTCAGTCCCGTCGCTGCCTCCGGAGCCTTCTACCTCTAATTGAAATGGAATCAAACTGTCTTTCGCATGCTTAATTATCTTGTTCACGAATGTCCTTCTTGGTATTCCGGTATCACGCATTGATATCACAACTCCCCGGCCGGGTAATATTCCTTCTGTAATCCAGGTTATGTCACTGATCAGTGCTTGTTGTATGCTGTATTTTTCATAAAGAAATTTAACAAGGTATGGAACACTTCCGCCTCCGTGCTCTTCCCAACAGGAAAATACAATCGCTCCGTGCTCCAATTCCTCGCAGAGTCTGAGCGCGTTCCAAACGCCTAAACGGTTATCCATATAGCTGCATTGCACAAATTCTTCATCCTCTTTCCATTGTGGTAGAAAAGATAAATCAGTGCCTATGTCAATTTGCCTTGAGGCTTTGTACATAATGGGTTCATCTTCATCAATCAACAATTCACATTCTACAGGTCCCTGACTGTCATGGCCATATAATTGAATTCCACTTTTTACGTGCGGACTTCCGATTTTCACCAGTTGATTTTTGTACCTGACCGTAAATCCTATATTATCTATATGTGCAAAAACAGCTGTCTTTGGATTCCCAAATACAAGCACAATGCAGTTTTGAAATCCATCTCCGGAATATACCTCAGGTTTATACTTCCATCCATTTTGATTTTTTTCAATATAATGTAGTATGAACTGTGTCATGGCCGTTTCATTACCTGAAGGAGCATGAATTGAGCACATTTCTTTTAATAGTTTCATATTCTGGTTTTATTTTTACTTATTGGAATAAAGGAGAATAGATTTCCAGCAGATCATTGTCTATTGCCTGACTGGAAATCAACGTAGCATTGAGATCAGGAGCAGGGACTCCGCTTTTTAAATTTTTATCTCCGGTAAATATCCTGGCTTCATCCCAAAGATTTTCATCGATAAATGATTGAAGTAATTTTCGTCCACCTTCTATGATAATGCTTTGAATAGATCTCTTATATAATAACTCACAAAGCTGTGAAATTAATGTCTTATTGAAGTCAAAACGGATATATTCAAGATTCTCCTGAAGTTCATTCTTTCTTTCATTAATCACAAGGGTGGATACACTTCGATCAAAAAGTTTCAGACTCTTCGATAAATTTAGATCGCGATCAAGAACTATCCGCAGTGGCTGATTTCCCGGCCATTCTCTCAGAGTGAGTGCAGGATTATCGATCCGGGCAGTATTCGTTCCAACAATCACCGCCTGTTCCTCACTCCGCCACTTATGGACGAGTTTCCTTGAATAGGAATTTGAAATCCATCGGTTTTCCTCCGTCAGAACTTTTGCTGAGATAAAATGATCTTTACTTTGAGCATATTTAAGGATTATAAAGGGTCTTTTTTTCTGATGGAAACAAAAAAATCGTCTGTTTATATAAATCGCTTTTTGTTCAAGGACTTTTGTCCTGACATTGATTCCTGATTCTTGTAAAATTCTGATTCCTTTTCCATGAACCTGCTCAAAGGGATCCTCACAGGCGATTACAACTCTTTGGAATTGATGTGATAATATCAGACTGGTGCAAGCCGGCGTTTTTCCGATGTGAGAACAGGGTTCCAAACTTACATAGAGGGTGCTCTCATGAAAGTTCTGCGCCGGGTTTTTTCTCAAGGCATCTTTTACTGCATTTACTTCTGCATGTGATTCCCCAAATTTCTGATGATACCCTTCTCCGATAATTTTATTATCCTGAACAATCAAAGCACCTACAACAGGATTTGGTGCGACGAATCCTAAGCCTTTCTCCGCCAATTCAAAACAACGTCGCATGTATTTCTCGTCTGTGTCCACTTTGGCAAATTTAGCTTATTGTGAGCACATCTGAAAAAATCTGTAGTCAAATTCATTACCTTCGTTTCGTGTCAACTGTCAGAGAAGTAGTTAAAAGATTCAAAGAAAAATTATCAGTTTTATATGAACCTGATGAAGCTGATCAAATAATCTTGTATGCATTTGAACATTGCTTTGCTTTTACGCGCGCCGAGCTTATCCTAAGGGAAACAGAAACGGTTAGAGGACATGAAGCCGGTGAATTGGAAGATATTCTTTCAGGACTTATAGATGGAAAACCCATTCAATATATATTAGGGTATTCCTGGTTCATGGACAAAAAATTTAAGGTTTCACCTGATGTCCTTATTCCTCGTCAGGAAACTGAAGAATTGCTGAGGTGGATTATTCAGGACAATAGTACACATAAGAGTAATAACTTGAATGTCCTTGATATATGCACAGGTAGCGGATGCATCGCTATTTGTCTTGGGTTGAATTTTCCTGATTGGAGCATTGATGCTTTGGATATTTCCAATGCGGCTTTAAGAATTGCCGCGGAAAATAAGGAGACATTCCAAACAAATGTACACCTTATCCAAAGCGATTTTCTGAATTGGGAGCTTGATAAAAATTTGCTGCATTTTCTAAAAAGTCCCATTGAAGCCAATATCGGTCTTGACATAATTGTCAGCAATCCCCCTTATGTAAAGGAAAGTGAGCGCGTGATCATGCACCCGAGAGTCCTGAAGCATGAACCTTCATTAGCACTTTTTGTCCCGGATGAAGATCCTTTAATATTTTACAAAAAAATTGCGGAATTCGCTAAAGTTACTTTAAATCCCGGAGGTAAAATTTATTTGGAAATTAACAGGGCTCATGCAAGAGAAATTGTTAAATTATTTGATCCAACTGATTTTACCGATATACTGATAAGAAAAGATATTCAGGACAATGACAGGATGATTTCTGTTACCTTTAATGCCTATGCCAAATCCAAGTAGGTTTCCGAAATATAAAATTATAAAATCTGCATGAGATTTGCTTATACAGCCCAAGTTTTTCAAAAAAACGAGACAAGTTCGGTATAATCATCATTTTTCTATCTTTGTTTGCCCTTATTATGAATGAGAAAAATATCGAACAAAAAATCCTTAATCTCCGGAAGGAACTCGATGAGCATAACCATCACTACTATGTAGAATCAAAACCTGTCATCAGTGATCAGGAGTTTGATAAGATGTTGGAGGAGTTAATTCAGCTTGAAAAAGAGAACCCGGAATTTTTTTCCACGGAATCTCCTTCTCAACGGGTTGGAGGTGCTGTGACAAAGGACTTTAAGCAGGTAAAGCATAAACATCCCATGCTCTCCCTTGGGAATACTTATTCCGAAGAGGAGCTTAGTGATTTCGATGATAGAATAAGAAAGGCGATAGGTGATGATTTTGAATATGCCTGTGAGCTCAAGTTTGACGGTGTGGCTATTGGACTAACCTACAAAAAAGGAAAGTTGGTACAGGCTGTCACAAGGGGTGATGGAGTTCAGGGAGATGATGTAACAGCAAATGTCCGTACTATCCGAAGTATTCCTTTGCAGGTTAAAGCCAATGATGTTCCTGATGAGTTTGAAATACGCGGTGAAATTATTATGCCACGACCTGCTTTTGACCGGATTAATTCTGAAATGGAAGCCCAGTTGACAGAAGATGGATATAACCCCGATGAAATTGCTGATCGCCTACTCAAGAATCCCCGTAATGCGGCTTCAGGTACTTTAAAAATGCAGGATTCAAAAGTTGTTGCCAAACGTGGACTGGATTGCTTCTTCTACGCAATTCTTGGAGATAAACTTCCTTCCGAAACTCATTATGATTCTTTACAACTTGCTATAAAGTGGGGATTTAAAATCAGCGAACACGTCAGGTTGGTTGAGAATATTGAGGGTGTTTTCACCTATATCAAAAAATGGGAATTAAACAGAACAAAACTTGATTTTGATACTGATGGAGTTGTTGTAAAAGTGAATTCATTTGCCACACAGGAGGATCTTGGCTACACTGCAAAGTCTCCTCGCTGGGCAATAGCATATAAGTATAAGTCAGAAAGTGTTTCAACTGAATTGTTATCTGTAAGCTTTCAGGTTGGCAGAACAGGGGCGATAACTCCTGTCGCTAATCTGGCTCCTGTTCAATTAGCCGGAACTACTGTGAAAAGAGCGACCTTGCATAATGCTGATCAGATCGAAAAACTTGATTTGTATGAAGGAGATTTTGTTTTCGTCGAGAAAGGCGGGGAGATTATTCCTAAGATAACCGCAGTTGACCTGTCCAAAAGAAAAAAGAACTCAAAACCGGTTTTGTATATTAGTATATGTCCTGAATGTGGAACAAAATTGGAAAGACGGGAGGGTGAGGTCTTGCACTATTGTCCGAACACGCTGAGTTGCCCGCCTCAGATCAAAGGACGAATCGAGCATTTCATAAGCAGACGTGCAATGAATATTGACAGTCTGGGTGAAGGAAAAATAGAAATGTTGTTTGATCATGGTTTAGTCAAAACAGCAGCTGACCTCTATAAGTTAAAAAGTGCTGATATTCTCGGTTTGGAGAAAATTATTCATCCTGACGGTGAAGGGAAAGCGAAAAAGATAAGTTTGCAGAAAAAGTCCGTTGATAATATTCTCAGCGGAATAGAGGCTTCAAAGAGTGTCCCTTTCGAAAGGGTATTATATGCAATAGGAATAAGGTACGTAGGAGAGACTGTGGCTAAAAAATTAGCTATGCATTTCAGGACGATGGACGCCTTGATGCAGGCAGGGCCTGAAGATCTGGTGCAAGCGGAAGAAATTGGTGAAAAAATCGCATTGAGTATTCTTGATTTTTTAAGTCAGCCCGAAAATTTAAAACTGCTGGAAGAGCTCAAAGATGCCGGGTTACAAATGGAATTTGCGGGAGAAGCCCGGCTTGAGAGACTCAGCAATAGTCTGGAAGGAAAATCGTTTGTGGTTTCAGGTGTTTTCAGTAATTTCAGCCGGGATGATTTAAAACAACTTATCGAACAACACGGAGGTAAAAATCTGAGCGGAATTTCTTCTAAAACAAACTTCATGCTGGCAGGGGATGATTCCGGTCCGAGCAAGTTAGAAAAAGCGAAGAAATTAAACGTGCCGGTAATTTCTGAAAATGATTTCCTTAAAATGATAGGAAGATAATATATGGGTCTTTCAAAAAATATTCGCGCCAGGTTAGGCCAGTTTCGATTTCTTAAAGAAGTTCAGAAGCAAAAATACAAACCCGAAGTTGTCGGTTTTGATGATGCTTCCAGTATCGGGATCTTATACGATGCGACTAATGAACGGGATTATGAAACAGTAAAAGCCTATGTTAAGACTGTAAGAGGTCAATTCAAGAAGGAAATACTTGCAATGGGTTTCGTTGATAAAAAAAAGTTGCCTCCCGCGCAGTTCGCTCAATATGGTCTTGATTTTTTTACCAAAGCCGATCTGGATTTTCGACTCATTCCCAATAATCCCATAGTGAAAAATTTTATAGAACAAAAATTCGATATTCTGATAAATCTTAATTCAGGTAACTGCTTTCCTTTGCGTTATATTGCAGCCTTATCCAAATCCCGTTTTCGTGTGGGACGCTATGACCAGAAGAATACATCATGCTATGATATGATGATTCATTTGTCAGGTGATACACCAATAAAAGAAGTTATAGAAGAAACAGAACATTTTCTCCGGAAAATTAAACCTCAGGTGGCATGAACTTGAATACACTTAAAGGGACAGGAGTTGCCCTGGTTACACCTTTTCATAAAGATGGACGTATTGATTTTAAAAGCTTCAAAAAGGTCATAGATAAATGCATTGAAGGTAAGGTTGAGTATCTCGTTCCCTTAGGTACTACCGGCGAGTCAGCGACTCTGACAAAAGATGAAAAAAATGCAATAACAGATTTTGTCACCGAAGTTGTTGACGGTAAAGTACCTGTTGTTTTAGGAATGGGAGGGAATAACACGCAGGAGCTTCTCCAATCGCTTGAAGAAATAGATTTTTCAGCCATTGATGCAGTCCTTTCTGTTTCGCCCTATTACAATCGGCCTTCACAACGTGGCATTCTTCAACATTATAAAATGTTTGCTTCCAATTGCCCGGTTCCGGTGATCCTGTATAATGTACCCGCCAGAACGGGCAGCAACATGGATGCGGAAATAACCCTTGAACTCGCTCATGATGTGAAAAATATTATAGGTATAAAAGAGGCTTCCGGTAATTTGGAGAAGGTGATGAAGATCATCAAGAATAAACCTAAGGATTTTCTTGTCATAAGCGGTGATGACATACTTGCCCTCCCTATTATAGCCTGTGGGGGAGATGGAGTTATCTCCGTAGTCGCAAACGCTTATCCCAAAGATTTTTCTGAATTAATCCGGCAAGCTCTGGATGGAAATTTCGACAAAGCAAAGAAGAGTCATTATCGATTGTTGGATATTATGCATGCCATTTTTGTAGATGGGAACCCCTCAGGAATAAAAGGACTTTTAAGCGTGATGGGAAATTGCTCAGAGTTTGTCCGTTTGCCACTGCTTCCCGTCACTAAATCTACCATGAACCGCTTTGAAGCCCTGTTGTAAGAGATTTAAGATTATCGTAATCTTATCTGTTCACGATTCATTGAGATTGTTTATTTACCTACCTTTAACTGAATAAATATAATTCACATGAAAAAATTTACCTGCATTCTCATCATTTTTGTAGCCTCAATAATTCAATTAAAAGCCCAATCAACTCTTACCGATGCAGATCTGCCTCATGCGAATGATATTTTTCGTGTAAGTGTGGGTCAGATAACTGCCGGCATAGATGTATCTCTGACAGGGCCATCCTTTTCATGGGATTTTTCTTCCCTTATTCCATCAAGTCAACGTATTGATTCATTTGTTGATGAAGCAGCCACTAACGCTCTTTTTTCTATTGTTTTTATTGACAATTCATTCAATAACAACAGAGCTAATCAGGCAACTCCTTCCGGAGATTTTAATCTTGGTACATTAATTAGTCTTACAGGAGTATATAATTTCTATTATAACTCAAGTGCATCTTACAAGCAAGTGGGATTGGGTGCGAATGTCAACGGTATTCCATTGCCTATTACTTATTCACCACATGATATTGTCTATAAATTACCTCTTCAATACCCTTCTTCGGATTCTTCAGCTTCCGGTTATGTTATTGATCTTACAAGTACTCTTGGTATTTATTACAAAGTAAATAAAACCAGAAACAACGAAGTGGATGGCTGGGGTAGTTTAACAACTCCATTCGGGACCTTTGATGTTCTCCGTGTTCACTCAACTGTTGTGCAAAGGGACAGTCTGTATCTTGATACTCTGGGTGCTGGCTTTAATTTTCCGCCCCTGACTACCCATGAATATAAATGGCTTGGCACGGGTCAGGGTATTCCTTTATTGCAGATGAATACAAGTGCCGGAGGAGTAGTTACTCAGATATTATACAAAGACAGCCTTCGATCTCTTGTTGGTATTGATGAGCTCAATCCGGTTGATCAATCATTCAAGGTATTTCCTAATCCGACCTCTGCGCAGTTTACTCTGAGTTTTGAGCTTTTAAAATTTTCTGTCGTTGAAATGCAACTGATTTCACTTGATGGCAAACAAACAGCCATAATAGACACCAAAATAATGGGGGCGGGGACACATGATATTAAAGTAGATGTCAGTGAAAAAAAGTTAGCGACAGGAAACTATATTGTTCGTTTACTGGTTAATGGAAGCTCTTTTGTGCGTCCACTGGTAGTCACTACCCCGCGATAATCTCTGAGAGATTGATTAAAATGTGAATGCAGGTTGCTTTATTTATTTTTTTTCAAGGCAATCATCTTTATAGCTGTAACTGCCGCTTCTACTCCTTTATTTCCGTGTTTACCTCCGGCTCTTGCCAGGGCTTGCTCCTGATTTTGAGGAGTGAGAACGCCAAAAATAAACGGGATTGAAAATTTAATGCATAGGTCTGTCAAGCCGGTAGAAACAGCCTGGCAAATGAAATCAAAATGTCTGGTCTCTCCTTGAATGACACAGCCAAGGCAAATGACAGCATCTAAATTCCCCTTTTCAGCCATCCACTGTGCGCCAAGAGTTAATTCATAACTACCGGGAACCATGTACCTGCTAATGTCTGCTTGCTGACATCCATTTCCAAGTAATGTTTCTACAGCTCCTTTGTATAATGCATTCGTTACTTCCGGATTCCATTCCGCTACTACAATCCCGATCTTCATTCCTTTTGCGGAAGGAACTGAAGTTGCATCGAATGCACTAAGGTTTTTAAGCGTAGATGACATAGGAGTAAAAAAAAACCGGACAATGCCCGGTTTAACAATTTATTAATTAGCACCGGCAAGTGCTTCGGCTCTTGCGATGTACTTATCTATTTGAGTTCCTTCGTTCGAAGTTGAGTAATCTTTTTTAATCCTTTCGTAAGCTTTCATTGCACCTGAAAAATCACCCTTAGATTCAAGAGCATTACCCAATTTCATAAGCATCATTGGTGTCGAGAAAGTATTTGGCTTTTCTTTTACAGCCTTCCCGTAATAATCGATTGCTTCTTCAGTATTTTTTAATTCCATGTACGCGTCACCGATGGCAGCATATACAATGGAACCTGTAATTTCATCCTTTGCATCGTAACTCTTAAGGGTTTCAATGGCTTTATCATATTCCTTTTGCTTTAAATAAGCCATTCCGAGATAATACCGTGCGATGTTTCCTGAAGGACTTACGCTATAATCATTAACAAGTTCTTCTAATCCGGGATTGTTCCCGTCACCGTTGATTGCAAGATTCAGGGAGTCATTTTTGAAATACTCCTCGGCATGAAATAACAGGCTTGAAGCCTCCTTTTCTTTTCCGGCAACATAAATCTTCTGGTAAAAAAGATATCCTGCCACAGCAATAAACAATGCGCCAAGAATAATCCCCAGACTCTTTTTATTCTGATCAACGAAATGCTCAGTCTTATTAATCGCAGCGGATACTTCAAAATCCGGTTCTTGCTTATTTTCAGCCATTTTAAATATTATTTTTCAAAAACAGGCTGCAAAAATAGCTTTTTTTCGATAACTCGCAATTTCTGACGTAAATTTGAGGGCAATTCAATTGTAATATCTTTGTTTTTACTGAAAAAATCAAATACAGGCATATTACCATTTTATTTCTTATGCTTGTCAAACCGGATTCTAAGTGATCTCATCAGCAATTAAATTAATAGAATGTCCCAGAGATGCCATGCAGGGCTGGAAGGACTTCATTCCGACGGAGGATAAGGTTAAATACCTCAATGCCTTATTGCGGGTTGGATTTGACACACTCGATTTCGGAAGTTTTGTTTCTCCAAATAAAATTCCGCAGTTGCGTGATACCGCGGAGGTTCTTTCAAAACTTGAACTCCAAGGGGTTTCAACCAAATTACTTGCCATTGTAGCGAATAAAAGAGGAGCACAAGAGGCTGCGGAACATCCTCAGATCACATACCTGGGTTTCCCGTTTTCTGTTTCTGAAGAATTTCAACAACGAAATACTAATTCAAGTATAGAAGAATCACTGATCAGAGTAAAAGAAATACAGGAAATTTGCGTTTCGAAGAAAAAGACCCTGGTAATTTATATTTCAATGGGTTTCGGTAATCCTTATGGTGAAGATTGGAGCGCCGAATTGGTGAGTAACTGGGTAAAACGAATCGCTGAGATAGGTATATCCATCATTGCGTTGTCTGATACGGTTGGTGTGAGCAATCCTCAGAATATTACCAGTCTTTTTAGTCACCTCATTCCAACTTTTCCTAACATAGAGTTTGGGGCTCATCTTCATTCACAGCCAACAAACTGGAGGGAAAAAGTGCATGCTGCCTTTGAAAGTGGTTGTCATCGTTTTGACAGTGCCTTACGTGGTATCGGTGGTTGTCCTATGGCTGATGATGGTCTTGTTGGAAACCTTGCTACAGAAAATCTGGTTTCCTATTTCAATGGCCATTCAGCTTTAGGTCTCGATGAAAAAAGTTTTAACGAGGCAATGTTTCAGGCTAACAGGATATTTCATTCTTAAACAGGAAGACAAGATGAATTTGTAATTGATTTTACGCTTAAAAATACCTTGAACCGCATTTTCTGTTAATTTTGTAAATTGTTGTCTGATTTAGTCGTTATAGAGATTGAATAAACACAATGAAGTCTGTTTCGTGTTGCATGCAATAAGTAATCTGCAATGCGAATCATGAGAAACAAATTACTCCTTCCTACGTTTTAAAAGGCCATGTCTCAAATCCACCGTAATTTCTCCCTTTTATCTATATTTTTCGCGCTTTTATCTTTCTCCGTTTTGCCTGTTCTGGGTCAGCACAGCGGCCACGTTCAAATCAATGGTAAAATCAGGAAAGACAATAAACCGGCCGGAGGAGTGAGTATCCAGATTACATGTCCGGGAAGTCCTGCACAGTCTGTTACATCAAAAGACAATGGAACATTCAATGTAAGCCTGGATTTTCAAAAGGACTACACTATCTCATTTGTGAAGCAAGGTCTGGTTTCAAAAAGTGTAGAATTTAATACCAAGGTGCCAACACAGGAATTAGATATTATTATTCAGACAGAATTTAACATCGATCTTTTTGATGATGTAGCGGAGATGTCTCAGAAATCCGCTATGAATAAACCTGTCGCTAAATATTCTTATAATCCTACCTATGAAGATTTTGTTTACGACGCCAATTATTCAAAGCAAATAAAATCTGAGCAGGATGGTGCCAGAAAGGATGCGGAAGAACTGGCACGAATACAGGAACGGACCAGACTTGACTCTTTAAATAAAATATGGAATGATTCACTGGTGAAAGTGAAAGAAAAGGAAGCATTGTTGCTCACAAGTAAAGCGGAACAGGATCGTATTCGTAAGGAGCAGGAACGGGCTAAACAAGATTCTATTACCAGGGCTCAGGCAAATGCGATGGCGAGTGCGGCGGCTGAAGCAAGAGAACGATCCAGGCTGGATAGTCTTCAACAGGCTGAAAGCAAAGCAAAAGTTTTAGCAGAAGCTTTAGCAAAAGCACGACAAGATTCAATTTCCAAAGCTGATGCTGAGATGCTAAGGAAACAAGCAATAGCCGAAGCAAGGGAGAAAGCTCGTCAGGATTCTACAGTTAAAGCTCAGGCAGAAAAGGAAAGGCAAGATTCTCTTGCACTCCTGAGAGCAGAGGCAGCAAATAAAGCTAAAGCCGAGGCGGAAGCAAAAGCGGATGCGAAGGCCCGGCAAGATTCCATTAATCGTGCAGTAGCTGAACAGACAGCAAAAGAAAAAGCGCAACAGGATTCAATAATTAGAGCTAAAGCCGATGCTGATCGTGAGCGCTTACGTGCGGAAGCAGAGGCGAAGAAGCTGGAGACAGCAAAGCAGGATTCAATCACGAAAGCTCAACTTGCGGAAAAGACAAAATTGAAAGCGGAATCGGATGCATTGGCAAAACTTGAACAGGATAAGTTAGCACAGGAAAAATTAAGGAAGGATTCGCTCGCAACTGTGGCTGCAGCTATAAAAGCGGCAGAACAATCAAGAAAAGATTCCATCACTACCGCAGATATTGCGGAAAAAGCCAGACTGAAATCTGAAGCTGATGCTTTGGCAAAGGCTGAGCAGGAAAAGCTTGATCGTGAGAAAACCAGAAGAGATTCATTGGCTCTTATCACTATCAGAGAAAATGAAAGAAAGAAGGCGACTGCGGATAGTCTTCTGGCTGCAAATGAGCAGGCAAAAGCTTTGGCAAAGGCCAGAGAACAGGCACGTCAGGATTCCATTATTAAGGCAGAAGCCGCCGCTCAGGCAGAAGCACAAGCCAAGTTATTGGCAGATGCAAAAATAAAAGAAGAGGCCGCTGCTAAAAAGAAGGCTGAAGAGGAAGATGCAAAGCAAGCCGCATTGAAAGCCAAAGCCGAACAGGAAGCACAGCTCAAAGCGGAAGCTGAAAGAATGAAACAAGCTGAGGAAGCTAAAGCCAAACTTGAGGCTGAACAAAAATCAAAAACGGAAAGTGATCGTCTGGCCAAACTTGCAGCGGAAAAGGCTACACAGGACTCATTAGCAACTGCTAATAGGCTTCAGCAGGAAAAGTTAGATGAAGAAAGAAGACAGAAAGCACTGGCTGAGGTTGAAGCAAAGAAAAAGTTGCTTGCTAAAGCAGGGGAAACTTCGGATAAACCAAAAGTTGCAACTAAACCTACTACTGTCGTTCCCAAAATCATTGACTCTGATTACAGAGAAGGATTGACCGAAGAGACAATTGTTGAATCAAATCGTACTATCTACAGAACTGTTGTCAAGATAAGCGGAGCCGCGTATAATTACCAAAAGATAGTGTATAGCTGGGGTGGAATATATTTCTTTAAAAATGAAAATAATATTACCGAATTATTGTTTATGCAGGAGATAAAAAATGCAAAGACAACTTTAGGAAAATGATTTTAAGGAACAAAACTTGAAAAACGCTTCCTATACTAATCTTTAAAAACAGGAGGTAAAAATGACACTCGTAAAATTTAAAAACAACAATCGCGAACACCTTGCACTTTAATTAATTTAAATCAATGAGCTCTTCAGTTGGAAAAGAAAGACCTGTTATTCTGGTAACTAATGATGATGGAATTACTGCTCCCGGCCTTCATGCCCTGGTTGACGCGGTAAAAGATCTGGGAGATATTATTGTTGTAGCCCCGGATAGTCCGCAGTCCGGCATGGGACATGCGATTACCATCAACCAGCCACTGCGCCTGGATAAAGTGGAGGTTCATGGTACTCATCAATGGTATCAATGCAGCGGAACTCCTGTAGATTGTGTTAAGATCGCCATTGATAAAATTCTGCATCGTAAACCGGATCTCTGCGTTTCCGGTGTCAATCATGGTTCGAACTCAAGTATAAATGTTATTTACTCAGGAACTATGTCAGCAGCTATGGAAGGGGCCATTGAAGGTATTCCTTCCATCGGATTTTCACTCCTGAATTATGCGCTGGATGCTGATTTTAATGCTTCCAAAGCAATAGCAAGAACGGTTGCACAGACTGTTCTTACACATGGTCTTCCGGCTGGATCACTACTGAATGTGAATATTCCCAACCTGACACTTTCAGAATTAAAAGGACTTAAAGTTTGCAGACAGGCCATCGCGAAATGGAGAGAGGAGTTTGATGAACGTTTAGACCCTAACAAGAGAAAGTACTATTGGCTTACAGGAAAATTCATTAATCAGGATGAGGGTGATGATACCGATGAGTGGGCACTTGCGAATGGTTATGTTTCTTTAGTTCCTGTTCAGTTCGATTTCACAGCACATCACGTAATTCCTTTCTTAAATACGATGATTTATGAGTTTGAAAAAGTTGACTAAGGATTCGTTTTTGCTGGGATTATTTCTCGGCGTAGCACTTCTTTTCATTTTCTTTCTGATCGTTTCCCAAATCAGAGTGTTTATCGTATCGGGATTGAATGATCCTTATCTGTTCGATTCTCCAAGATCTGAGCTTATTGCACTGACTCTGAATCTGATTTGTTTCCGTTTTCTTTTGCTTAAGTATAACAGGGAGAAAACCGCCAAGGGAATTCTCTTTAGCACCGTGATAGTTACTTTTACATTTTTCTTTTACTTTTATAAATTGCGTCATTGACATCATGGAAATAAAAGGATTGACAAATAAAATGTTAACAGGTGTTCTTGCCGGATTAATTATTCCTGTAATAACTTTTATGATATATGTATTGCTTTTTCGTTCCGGGGAGACCGCGATGGAGGTGTGGAATAGATTTAAATTTTTAAATGTGTCCACACATGTTATTAGTCTTTCTGCAATTCCCAATCTGCTGGTTTTTTTTCTTTTTCTCTGGGCTGGTAAGGAGCGTTCTGCGAATGGTGTAATCGGAGCGACAATCATTTATGCTTTACTGGTAGCAGGAATAATTTTTATCTGATGAGGTATTATATCATAGCCGGTGAAGCGTCGGGGGACTTGCATGGAGCGAATTTGATGAAAGAACTGAACAAACTAGATTCAACATCGAAATTTAGGGCTTGGGGTGGGGATCTGATGCAGCATGAAGGAGCCGAACTTGTGAAGCATTACCGTGATCTTGCATTCATGGGTTTTACAGAAGTTATTCAGAACCTGCGTACCATCCTTGGAAATATTGCATTTTGTAAAAAAGATATTCTCAAGTACAAACCGGATGTGCTCATACTTATTGACTATCCGGGATTCAACCTGCGTATAGCGGAATTTGCACATGCCAATGGAATAAAAGTCTTTTATTATATATCACCTCAGATATGGGCGTGGAAACAAAGCCGGGTACATAAGATTAAAAAGTTTGTAGACAGGATGTTTGTCATTCTACCCTTTGAAAAAGAGTTTTATCAGCGATTTGGAATGGAAGTAGATTTTGTAGGTCATCCTTTGCTTGATTCACTGGAACAAAAACGAAATTCATTTTCACCACTGGATATTTTTCAATCAAAATACAAGTTGTCTGACAAGCCAATTGTTGCCTTACTTCCCGGAAGTCGAAAACAGGAAATCAGCGTGATGCTCCCGCTAATGCTTTCTGTCAGGGATTCCTTTCCGGATTATCAATTCGTTATTGCAGGAGCACCTTCGTTGCCCTCTGATTTTTATAAAACATTCACCGGAGATTCAAGTATTCCGGTACTTAGTGGAGTTACTTACGAATTAATCTCACATGCATCAGCTGCCTTAGTTACTTCCGGTACTGCCACACTGGAAACTGCATTGCTGGGTACACCCGAAGTTGTTTGTTACAAGGGTGGAAGAATATCTTACACCATTGCCAGAAGTCTGATAAAAGTAAAATATATATCCTTGGTAAATCTGATCATGGACAGAGAAGTAGTTACTGAACTCATTCAGGATAAATTGAACAGTAAAAATCTAAAGACTGAATTAACTGCAATATTAAAATCTGGAGCAAGAACAAAAATGCTGAATGACTATTCTGAACTTGTCCAAAAGCTGGGTGGAAGTGGGGCTTCGGCTAAAACCGCTGAGTTGATGATGAAGTATTTGAAATAGTTTTTGCTGGTTGGTCAATTCATACCCCAGCACTCAGTTTTTACCACCCTTGAATAAACCGTCCTAAAAGCTTGCCTTAGGGAAGATCCTCTCCGTGTATTCTTTGTGCCTTCCTTTGCGTCCTCAGTGGCTAATTTTTCATTCCTAGTTCCTTCTTAGCTGTGTTTTTTAAAATCGTCCCTCAGTAAACATTTCCTGCATTACCTTAGGCCGTGTGAGTCTCAGCAAATCAGCAGGAATAGTCCGTATTATCCCGGCATTTTTACTTGGAATATTTTTTGGCATATACTGGCAACTGGATATGTCCCTTGTCGCACTATGCCTTTCAATTTTGTGGATATTCCTTTTGAGTTTCAAATTAATTATACTCAAAAAAAAAGTGTATGCTTACCGTTGGCTAATCGGATTGTGTTTTCATGTTTCTGTTTTCCTGTCTGCTTATTTGATAACAATTTTAAAATCTGAAATTTCCTATCCGGATCATTTTTCAAAGACAGCATCAGTCAAGGCATTTAGCTGTATCGTCAATGAAGCACCGATAACCAAAGGCAAAAATATACGATTTGAAGCAGAGATAAATGAAGTGAAGGTTGGAGAATCATGGAAGAAGGTTAAAGGAAAATGCCTAATCTACATTCGACGAGATTCACTTGTTGTATTTCCGGTATACGGTGACAAATTGCTTTTTACAAAATCACCACAGCAAGTTAAGCCTCCGATGAACCCCGGAAGTTTTAATTTCGAATCCTGGCTCAATAATCGGGAGATTTATCATCAGGTTTTTCTAAAACATGATGAATTAATTTGTGTGGATAAAGACAAAGGAAATTTCGTTCTTGAAAAAGCAATAGCTTGGAGAGAATATTTAGTGAATGCCTTTAGAAGATCCGGCATAAAGGGGCGGGAGGAAGCTGTTCTATCGGCACTGATACTTGGACAGGATGATGAGATCGATCCGGAATTGATGCAAAGCTATTCAACCGCCGGTGTATTGCATATACTTTCTGTTTCGGGAATGCATGTTGGACTTATTTACGGAGCCTTATGTGCATTGATTAAATTTCCCGGAAGGAAGAGAAATCTAAAATGGCTAAAAGCCGGAATATTGATTACTTGTCTTTGGTTTTATGCCATGCTTACCGGTCTGTCACCCTCAGTTTTAAGAGCCAGCATGATGATTTCTTTTGTAATTGTTGGAGTAGGACTTCAGCGATCCGGAAATCCATTGAATCTACTTTCTGCTTCTGCATTGAGTTTGTTTTTAATTTTCAGCCCAAACCTGATTTTCTCCGCAGGGTTTCAACTTTCATTTCTGGCAGTAGTCGGAATTCTATTCTTGTACAAACCGCTTCAGTCAATTTATACTCCTACAACCTGGCTTGGTTCACAGATATGGAGTATTCTGGCCGTATCAATAGTAGCACAGATGGCAACATTTCCTTTGAGTGTGTATTATTTTCATCGCTTTCCAAATTATTTTCTGCTTGCTAATTTGGTCGTCATTCCTCTTGGGACTTTTGTTATTTTCGGTGGAATTATTGTTCTTTTCCTAAGCTGGTGGAATGCAGCTTCTTTAGTAGTCGGTAGTATTTTGTCTTACCTGGTTCGTTTTCTAAATTATTGTGTTGTGGAACTTGGAACGCTTCCCGGTGCGAGTACAGATGCTCTTTTTCTGTCGATCTCTTCCTTACTAATTTTATACGCATCGATTATATTCCTTGCCCTTTTCTTGCTGAGGATTAAACCCGTCTTATTGATACTTGCTCTTTCATCCTTGCTTGTATTTTTTGGTGTTCAAATTGCTGAGAAGTATCACGCAATGAATCAATGCTTCGGGATTGTCTACCATAGTCCAAAACACTGCTATATTCAGTTCATTCAGGGAAAAAATGTTGTTTCCTTTGTAGACAGCACTCTTGCAAATGATGCATCACAACGCACACGCATTTCAGAAAACTATTTGTTGCAGCATGGAATTAATAAGGAAACTATATTTCACATCAAACATAATGAGTTGTCTTACAGGAAATTTGCCAATCTTCATTTCCGGCTCCCATTCATTGAATTCCGGAATCAGAAATTTTACATTCTTAGCAATGACAATGCAGAAAAAAAACCGGTTTCTTCATCCATTGATTATTTAATTATCACAGGTAATCCAAAGGTCGACCTTGAAAAATGGCTGGATGGTTTGAATTGTAAAAAGATAATTTCCGATGTTAGCAATCCATCATGGAAAGTAAAAGTCTGGAGAACTTCTTGTATAAAAAGAGGTATTGAATTTGTAGATATTGCTAATTCAGGAGCCTTCCTGATTGAATAGAACGTGGATGATACGCATCAATGTATTAATTGCCACGAATGCACGAATATTTTTTTGTCACTTTGTTTGGAGAGCTGTGCTAATTACCAACTGGTGCCACGTGACTGAGTCGAATTAGTTAATTACACGAATAAGTTGATCAGGATTTGAAACTACTTCAATTCATGAGTTCGAATACAAAGATAAGAATGCGAAAGTGATTGCAATTATTCGTGCATTCGTGGCAATCTTTAGCAGTTGATAAACAGCAGAGACTATGATAGCAATTCGGGTTTTATTTACTTCATTTGTTTCAATCCTGTCTTATAGACTTATAAATTTATATTACACCTCTGTCAGTTTAAAATTAGCTTTCATCTTTATTCCACGCTCCGTACTTTCAAGCACTCCGCATTCGTTTATCGGATCATGTTCAAAAAACAGGATGTAATTTTCATCAACGGCTTTTTGAAGGAAATCTGCTTTCTCCTGCAAGGTGATGAGCGGACGGGTATCATAGGCCATCACATAAGGAAGCGGAACGTGTCCGCTTGAAGGGATAAGATCGGCACAAAAAACTAATTTCCGATTCTTGTATGAAAGAATAGGAAGCATCATCGACTCCGTATGACCATTCACTATGTGTACCTGAAAGCCTTCAAAGAGGTCTTCACCCGGCTTTAGAAAACGTAAATGACCGCTCTCTTTAATCGGGAGTATATTGTCCTTTAAAAAACTTGCCTTCTCCCTTGCATTAGGTTGAATTGCCCATTGCCAGTGATTTTCATTGCTCCAGTACGTCGCTTTTGGAAAGGATAATTCAAAGCCGTCTTTTTTCGAATTCCATTGCAAACTTCCACCGCAGTGATCAAAATGAAGATGAGTGAGGAATACATCTGTAATGTCATGGCGGCTAAAACCATGATCCTTCAACGATTTTTCCAGCGTTTGATCTCCGTTAAGGTAATAATGTGAAAAAAATCTGGCGTCTTGCTTGTCTCCGATACCATTATCTATAAGGATCAAACGATCTTTAGTTTCAACCAGCAGGCATCGCAAAGCCCAGTTGCACATGTTATTCTCGTCTGCAGGATTTAACTTGTTCCAAATTGATTTCGGAACGACACCAAACATGGCACCTCCATCGAGTTTAAAATAGCCTGTATCAATAGTATATAATTTCATGAAAGCTTAGTTCAAGAGTTGAGCAATTTACTGCTTTTGCTTCAATATTCAATGATTTTCAAAGATCACAGACTTCAATTCTATTTGAATCAGGAGAACACGTAATAGATTTTTTTTAGAAATGAAATTGTTAGTAAAGGTTTGAAAACTCGGGGATTTATATTATCAGGGATGATATCTGAATAATTACCTTCGGATTTATATGATAGAATCTAATTTTCAACAAGTACATTTCATCGCTATCGGTGGTGCCGCGATGCATAATATCGCTTTAGCTCTGTCACAAAATGGCGTAGTTGTTACAGGATCCGATGACGAGATCGCGGAACCTTCTCTTTCACGTCTGAAAACTGCCGGATTATTGCCGGCTGAAGAAGGCTGGTTTCCTGAACGCATTCACTCAGGGTTGAATGCTATTGTACTTGGGATGCATGCCAGAAAAGATAACCCTGAACTTTTACGTGCTCAGGAGCTGGGCTTGAAGATTTATTCTTATCCTGAGTTTTTATATGAACATTCTAAAAATAAACTTCGAGTCGTCATAGGTGGAAGTCATGGTAAAACAACCATCACATCAATGATCTTGTTTGTTCTTAAACAATCCGGAATTGATTTTGACTTCATGGTAGGAGCAAAATTAATTGGCTTTGATACTATGGTTCGCCTGTCTGATGCCAGTATAATTATTCTGGAAGGGGATGAATACCTTTCTTCTCCCATTGATTCCCGCCCCAAATTCCATCTGTACAAAGCTAATATCGGCCTTATAAGTGGAATAGCCTGGGATCATGTGAATGTTTTCCCAACCTATGACTCATACATCGAACAATTCCGCATTTTCGCATCCCAAATTCCTGAAGATGGAAGTCTTATTTATTGTGCGGAAGATCCTGAAGTCCTGAAGGTGCTTGCCGATTCAGATATGATTGCCAGAAGGATACCTTATTCGATTCCTGCACATGAAATAAGTGCTGGTGTCACATATTTGAATAGGAGTGACAATACAAAAACAGCACTGAAGGTTTTTGGTGAGCATAATCTTATGAATCTGGAAGGTGCCCATAAAGTTTGCTCCTTACTTGGGGTGTCGGATGAAAAATTTTATTCCGCTATTCAGGAATTTCAAGGCGCGGCAAGACGTTTGGAACTTCTCGCCATGAATGACCAGTTAGCAGTATACAAAGATTTCGCTCATTCTCCTTCAAAGTTGAAAGCGACTACGGAGGCCGTTCGAATGCAGTTTCCCCATAGAGAATTGATAGCTATTATGGAACTTCATACGTTCAGTAGCCTGAATGAAAAATTCCTCGATCAATACAAAGAAAGTATGAATAAAGCTGATCTGGCAATTGTTTATTTTAATCCTAAAACTATCGAACATAAAAAACTTGAACCGCTTAGTGAAGCACAGATAAAAAAGGCATTCGGCAGGGAAGATTTGCTCGTCTTTCAGGATTCAGGTTTGTTGAGAGCTGCTTTGCTCGCAATGGAAGCTAAAGGCAAGGTTTTTCTTCTAATGAGTTCAGGGACTTTTGACGGACTCTCATTGGATGAACTGGCACAGAAAATTGCATTGAATACTCTTGCCAGCGCATGATTTGTTACATTTGACTTATGAAGTATAAAAAGATTGTATTGTTAGCGGCATTCATCAGCTTTGCTTTAACATGTCCGGCGCAAACCGGAATGGTTGATACTAAGGGCACGATTGAAGATCGTTTTCCTAAGAAGATTGGAGGCATGAGGTTTTCTGAAACTACACTGCATATCGGCTCTGTGTTAAACAATGAGACAAGAACTGACTCCATTCACATTTATAATAATTCTGTCGGAGCAATTACTCTTTCAACAAGCTCAAAAATTCCCAACCATCTGAAATTAGAATTCAAACCTCTGAAGCTGGAACCCGGCTCAGAAGGATTACTCATCGTATCATACGCTGCTGCCTTAAGAAATGAGTTTGGATTTGTATTTGACCGAATCATTCTTCAGACGAATGATGCTGTTCAACCCGAAAAGAACATTAATATAACTGCCACCATAAAGGAATATTTTCCGGTTTCTGATCCTGCTGATACCTTGTTAATTCAAAAGGCGATAGTGGCTGAAAGTGCTTTTAATTTTGGTCGGATTCAGCAAGGGGAAAAGGCTCATCATGATTTTGTAATATTCAATGGTGGTCAACATAATCTCATCGTACACCATGCAAAAAGCAATTGTGGTTGCATCAGGACAAGCTTTTCTAAAAATACTGTCGCTCCGGGTGATAGTGCTATAGTGACCGTGGAATTCGATTCTTTCGGGAAAGTCGGTGCTATCTCAAATGAAGTTCTTGTTTTTATCAGTGACCCTGCCAAGCCGGAGATCCGTTTTACTATTCAAGGGGATGTCTGGAAGTAATTACGCTGATAAATTAGAGACTTAAAGTAATGTTCCAGCTAATATAAAATAAGCAAGTGTAAAATAAAGAATCAATCCTGTCACATCGACAAGCGTGGCGATAAATGGAGCCGATGACACTGCGGGATCTACACCGATTCTTTTAAGTAGAAGAGGAAGGAGGGAACCACTCAATGTCCCGAAGAGTACCACTCCAACAAGTGTAATTCCAACAACAAGAGCGATAAGAAACCAGTGAGGGCCATAAAAATCAGAGAATAAGGTCCAGACTGCTATTCTAAGAAATCCAATTAATCCAAGCACCCCGCCAAGAAAAAGTCCGCTGAAAAATTCCCTGCGCATTACTCGCCACCAGTCTCCCAGGGTCACTTCACCAAGCGCCATGGCACGAATAATAAGCGTCGCGGCCTGAGATCCGCTGTTACCTCCGGAAGAAATGATTAGCGGAACAAACAAAGCCAGTACTACCGCTTTTTCCAGTTCATTATTGAAAAAACCCATGGCACTCGCTGTAAGCATCTCTCCAAAAAAGAGAACGATCAACCAACCTGCACGGGCACTGATCATTTCACGGAATGATACCTTCAGATAAGAGTCATCCAATGCCTCTGTACCCCCGAATCTCTGTATGTCCTCAGTATCTTCTTCCTCGATCACGTCGATCACGTCATCTATGGTGATGATACCTAAGAGTAAACCTTTAAAATCGGTAACAGGCAAGGCTTCTCTGTTTGATTGCTTAAATAACTCGATAGCGGTTTCCTGATCAGCTCTAGCATTCAGTGACACGTAATGTGTATCCATCAACTCGCTGATCTTCGTATCCAAGGGAGAGAGGAGTAACTGATTCAGACGAATATCATCCAGCAAGAATCCTTTCGGATCCACTACATAGATGAAACTTAAGGTCTCTGACGCTTTACCGTATTTTCGAATATAATCCAAGACCTCCTGAACAGAAGCATCTTCCCGGACAGAAATATAATCCGGTGTCATTAAACGGCCTATACTGTCTTCCGGATATTGGAGTAGCTGGTTGGCTGTTTTACGCTCTTCAACTGTTAGTAGTGAGAGATATTTTTGAAGAGACTCTTCAGGTAGTTTTTCAAAGAGAGCGGTACGGTCGTCCGGAGAGATCTGGTTGAGTGTATGAGAAAGCTGCTCAATGCTGAACGATTGTAATAAATCAACCTGGATATCAAAATCAAGATTCTCGAATGTCTTGATAGCCTTCTCAGCATCCAGAATCTGGAAAATCTTTTTAAAATCAATATCCTTGGAGTCATTGATGAACTCAGCCAACTCTTCAGGCTGAATTGACAAACACAATTGTTTCAGCTTGTGAAGGTTGCCGGTAACCAACCTCTCGGCAAGAAGTTCTTTTTCGTCAGCACTAACCATCGGGGACCGTCCATTTTAAAAAATAATAGCTGAAATTTGATCTTGCAAGATAGGATATTCCATGAAAATAAACAGAAAATCACCTGTAAAATTGAGGGAGTCTCAAAGGGCTTTTTTTTAAATGCTCTCAGTGAACAATCCGGGTGCTTTCCGGCTAAAGAATGGTATTAGATAATGAGATAATTATTTCTTGAAACAAACTCAAATGTCCTGAAAAAATAGAGCCGTCGGCTCTTCTTCCGACGGCTCACACACGAAAACATGAACACAAAAACTCCTGCAAGAATAACGAATAGCAAGGGTATTTGTTATGATAAAAGTTTGTTCTGACAGTTATATGACATTATTTAACACTTATTAACCGCTTTGTAGTACTAAGAACCACAAGCCTGTGGATGACAATACAAATTACTACAGACTTTCCGGTAATAGTAAGCCGGAAATAGTCGTTCGAACATTGTTTAAGTCATTTAGAAAATCATCTATGTAAGATTTGCTTTCACGCTTAAATTCAGTCGACAACTGTTTATAGTATTCTATACCATCTATTAAATTGTTTCTGAAATTCTGTAGATGCCTTGCCTGTATTTTGTTGACCATTCCTTGAGCCTCACGCAGTTCCTTTTTAAGATGATCAACGTAAAGATTTAATTCATTGACAAACATATTGGATCTCTTAAGAGAACCCAGAAAATTAGCTCGCCCATAAATATGATCAACCATTTCTCTTAAAGAAAAGATTCCTGAAAAATAGGCGAGGTTAGGACCTGGACAAATTGCGACTGAAGTTAGCTTATGAGGGGATTCAATATTATTTTTTAGGCGAACAGATTCACCGAGACCTTCGCAGAGACAGTCCTTTGCAATAATTTTTTCTCTTTCCATATCATATTGTACGCTGGATAAGTTGGATTCCTCCAGTTGTTTCAACTTTAAATTCTGATATTCACGGGATGCGGTGCAAATGGGTCTTTCTGTAAATTCTGTGTTGGTAGACAGATATTTTTTATAGCAAGGACTTCCCGGCCTCCCTTTATCAATACGTTCTTGCCGCTGGATCTCAGAAGTGCTTTTACGAAAACTATGAATTGGTATACCTAAAGGGGATGAATTACTGAGGTAATAATCTTCTCTTTTTGCCGTTGCTAATGCATGAAGAGTTTTTTCATCAACATTGGTGGCTTCTGGTACCAATAAAAATGGACTTCCCCAACCGGTTGAGTCAACACGGTAATGTTCAAGCAGGAAATAATTTTCTGTTGCTGTTCCAATTCCTCCCTGAACTGAAATTCTCAAAGACGATTTTTCCGGAAGCAAATTTAAGTTTTTAAGTTCAAGATTCCGGTTGCATAATTCGATGAGTTCATCACATAGCATTGCCTTATTCTGTTTGAATTCTTCAAGAATAGGACCAAGAAGTTTTCCCTCTGTCGCAAAGGCATGTCCTCCACAGTTTAATCCGGATTCAATTCTGTATTCGGTAACCCATATTCCTTTCTTGGCCAGAATTTTTCCCTGTGTAATCGCGGATCTGTAATCGCTAACCTTTAAAATAATTTTCTTTTTTAATATTCCGCTTTTATCAGGAAAGAAATCAGGAAATTTTTCGATATAGTTGTACAATAAGGGATTGTATCCAGCGGATAAAACAACAGAAGAATCGAGATTACTGAGAGCAAAACCCCGCAATGCTGAAAGTGCATCTGAATATTCGCGCGGCAACTCTTCTCCCGTATTGCTGTAATTGATCCTATCGGCCTTTGCCATAATATTGACATCAATCGAACCCGGCTGGATATTCTGACGAAGTTTGTCTTGCAAAGCCTTCTTTTGAACAGGATCTGAAGTTTGTACCATATCCTTATACAAAATTTTCAATGCAGATTCTTCGGGGAGCAGCTCAAAATACTTGCAAATATCTGAGTTTTGAGTAAAATCTTCCTTTCTCAATTCTTCAATTTGTTTTCTAACCAAACTTCCAGACAAGTTGAGATATGCTGTGATCCGTCTTGCTCTCGCATCAGGCATGTCACTTTTAATTTCTTCGTAATCGATCTGATTCCTCAGACAATGAAAACGGCGTATCTCCTCAACCAATTCATCCTCAATGATGGAGATCACAGAATTGATGCCGTATTTTGCTACTTTTAGAGGGGTATCTATTGTAAATCCAAGACCCATAACCGGGATATGGAAACTGTGCGGGCTGTGTGAATTCATTATATTTATGGATTCTCAGTTTTTTTTGATGAGATGAACAAAAATATGAAAATGAGCTATTTCAATGACTGAGAAAAATCATAAAAAAAACTACGAAACTATCCCGCATGTCTCGATTAATTTCAAATGAAATCATTATATGTGCACTTCTTATTTACTGAATTTAATAGCTTTGCAGAAAATGAACTCTTTATGAATACATATTCTCTCGGTATTGGCTCCCGCATTCATCATACTAAATTTGGAGATGGTGTAATTGTTCAGGTAAAACCTGAAGATTACCTTATCACTTTCATGCAGCACGGTATGCGTGAAATAGAAAGAACATCACCGGAAATTGAAATTCTGGATGCCAATGATCAGGAAAATGATCTCGTAAGTCTGGCTGATATTGAAGTGCTGCTTGTGAATATTCTGAATAAATATTCAGATGTCCAACAGCGTGTTGAACTTGGTCAGAAATGGATGGGAGGGAAGGTTGTTCTGGAGCCCGGTGATACATCACTCAAAGCAAAGGAAATTCCAATGGATGTTTTTTTCAATAAGATAATTATGCTGCGTGATCGTCTGCGTGTATTGGAGCAACGTATTAATGCACATGAGAAATTGACCGAAGAAGACAAGGTAAATATGCAACAATATATTACTCGCTGCTATGGCTCCCTGACTACTTTCAACGTACTTTTTAAGTATTCAACAGATAGTTTCATTGGAGATAAAGGTGGTAAAGACTAAAGCTCTTAAAGTGTTTCCTGTTTGTAAAGACAGAAACACTTTTTCATTATCTGTTCAGAATTCCTGAAATATATTAATAGAATTTAATTTGCCTGATCTCAGGAATACAAAATATGAATTACTTGTCCGCTGAAAATCTTACCAAGTCCTTTTCAGAAAAAATACTTTTCGATACAATCAGTTTTGGAATTGCGAGAGGTGAGAAGGTAGCTCTTGTGGCACGTAACGGAACAGGGAAAACAACTCTGATGCGAATTCTTGCCGGATTAGAAAGTCCGGACAAAGGCCAGGTCACCATCAGAAACGGTATTCGATTGGTTTACCTTGATCAGGATCCGGCTTTAAACCCTGAGCTTACCATTTTGGAATCAATTTTTCAGGATGATAATCCTGTTGTAAAGATTATCAAAGATTATGAAGCTTGCCTGGAGATAAATTCAGAGTCTCCCACTGCGGAATCGCAAGATGAGTTGCATGACTTGATAAACAAAATGGAAGAAGCTAATGCATGGGACTATGAGGTTCGTGTGAGACAGGTTCTTTCCAGATTGGATATTCATCACCTCAATCAAAAAATAAGTTCGCTTTCGGGTGGACAAAGAAAAAGAATTGCTTTGGCAAAGGTGCTGATCGAACCGGCTGATCTGATACTCATGGATGAGCCCACGAACCATCTTGATGTTGAGATGGTTGAATGGCTTGAAGATTATCTCACTCAATCAAATTTGTCCATATTGCTTGTTACGCATGATCGTTATTTCCTCGACAATGTCTGTAATAAAATTATGGAGCTCGACAGAGGGAAACTCTATTCCTATGAAGGAAACTTCTCCTATTTTCTCGAAAAGAAATTAGAAAGGGAAGTGAATGAATCCAGTGAAATGGATAAAGCGAGAAACATTCTCCGTACTGAACTGGAGTGGATACGCCGAATGCCTAAAGCCCGTGGAACAAAATCCAAGTCCAGGGTTGATTCATTCTATGAACTTCAGGAAAAAACCAGTGGAAAGAAAGCCGAAGAAAAGATGAAACTCGATGTGAAAATGAATCGCATCGGAGGAAAGGTTATTGAGATGAAAAAGGTTTATAAGAAATTCGATAAACTGAAGATTCTTGAAGGTTTTGACTACACGTTTAAAACCGGAGAGAGAATTGGAATTGTAGGTAAAAACGGCTGTGGTAAAACAACTTTTCTGAATATGCTTATAGGTCTCGAACAGCCGGATTCGGGGAAGATTAATGTAGGCGAAACAATTGTTTTCGGTTACTATTCACAACAAGGTCTTACGTTGAAGGATGACAAGCGTGTGATTGAAGTCGTAAAGGAACATGCAGAGGTAATTCAGCTGAGCGATGGTACTAAGGTTCAGGCTTCTCAGTTTCTAAATCTCTTTCAGTTTCCACCGGAACAGCAACATACTTTTGTTTCGAAGTTAAGCGGGGGAGAGCGAAGAAGACTTCATTTACTCACAGTCCTTGTAAAGAACCCAAACTTTCTTATTCTGGATGAGCCTACGAATGACCTTGATCTTATTACCCTTGGTGTACTCGAAGAATTTTTACAACACTACCGTGGTTGCCTTGTCGTGGTGAGCCATGATCGTTACTTTATGGATAAGCTTGTGGATCACATGTTTATTTTCGAGGGCGATGGAAAAATTCGTGATTTTAATGGTACTTATTCAGAATACCACCGGGAACGGGAGCAGCTTGCAAGAGCTGAAGCTAAACTAAAAACTCAGGAATCTAAATACGCAAGAGAAAAAGAAACAGCTTCCGTAGCTCAGGAAAAAAAGAAATTTACCTATAAAGAAAAGCTGGAGTTTGAAACATTAGAAAAAGCTTTAGCGACGCTTGAAGCGGAAAAAGTTTCACTCGGGAAGCAACTTGGAGATGAAAAGGCCGGTCATGAGGAGCTCCGGAAATGGGCAGAGCGAATGGATGAAGTAATGCGAGAAATCGATGAAAAATCGATGCGCTGGCTGGAGTTATCTGAGATTGCCGGATGAGCAGTGACTTGTTTATAAAATCCTCTCAGGTTTATCGTTTGCTTACCAATGATAGCGTTCTTTAGCTGTAATTGTTTCTTCTTTCTTATCTATGCTTAAATCCATTCCAGGAAACCGTGAATCTTTTCAGGTTTTTCAGTACCTGAATTTCAGAAGATTTATTTTTTCAAAGTTTTTATTTTCTCTTGCCCTCCAAATTCAATTTGTTGTTTTAAGCTGGCATGTTTATGAAATTACCAAAGACCCTTTGTCACTTGGACTGATAGGTCTGGCTGAAGCGATTCCCGCTGTTTCTCTTGCTTTATACGGAGGTCATGTCGCGGACAGAAATGACAGAAGAAAAATTATGGCGATCGTACAGTTCTGTATGCTGATTTGTTCGGTTATTTTGCTGGCTGTTACCCTTTACTATAACAATCTGCCAATATCGGCTCAATCTGCCGTTCCATTTTATGTTATCATGTTCTTCATTGGAATTATTCGCGCATTTTACAGTCCGGCACAATTACCGTTGATGACCCAACTCATTCCACGTTCAGCCTATGCCAATTCTTCCGCGTGGAGCAGCACTGTTTGGCATATTGCGGTAGTAGTTGGTTCTTCAGCCGGTGGCTTAATGCTTGGATTTTTCGGAAAGTCATTCACCTATAGCACTGTTATTTTTTTACTCGTTGCCGCTTTGATTCAAATGATCAGAATTCCAAAACAACCGATTATGGTGAGTGTTTTGAATGAGGGTGTGCATCAGAGTATACGGGAAGGTATCCGATTTGTCTTTAAGAATCAGGCAATCGTCGGAGCTTTGATGTTAGACCTTATCGCTGTATTATTTGGAGGGGCTATGGCGATGCTGCCAATTTTCGCCAGCGATATTCTGCAGGTAGGAGAGAAAGGATATGGTTTTTTACGAGCCGCGCCTTTTGCCGGCTCTGTCGTCATGGCTTTATATATGACTCGTTATCCACCGCTCCAGAATTTAGGGTGGATGTTGATGCTTTGTGTCGCCGGCTTTGCAGTCTGCTTTATAATTTTTGCATTGAGTAAATATTTCATGTTTTCATTATTAATTCTTGCTATTAGTGGCGGATTTGATAAT